>CAMDRL010000006.1 GCA_945906835.1 Rickettsia typhi | reverse complement strand
CTTTAATTAACTTTTTATGCTTCATCTTTTTGGTCTAAAATTTAGAATAAAAACCTTATGTACATCTATGTACATGCGGCTTTTCTTCTAAATTTTATCCTCAAAAATATTTCGCCTAAAAAGTTAATTAAAGATGGGAATTGGTATTACTTCCTTTAGAAACTTAATTGAGTTTTTTGTTGTCTGGTTTTTATAAAGTCTTGCAATTGCCATTTTACTGACTCTGTCAATAGCAACGAAGAGATAGAATTTAGGATTGTTTTCAAGATTTACTTCAGTGATATCTATGTGAAGATATCCAATCTCGTATGTTTAAACTTTTGTTTATTAGCAAGAGGAAGTTTTTGGGTCTTCTTTCGCTAAAACACTAAGTCTATTCCTTTTTAAACATCTGTGAAGATTGTTGCGGCTTAAATTTGGGATTGTTTCTTCTAAGACAATGAAGCAATCATCCAGAGAATGATTTGTGCTTTTACGGAAGATGCAAATAGCTTGCTGCTCAATATCAGTTAGAACAGTTCTAAGCTTTTTTGAGCCAAAAGGAAGATCAAGAACATCGTCCCTCTTTTTCCACTTCATCGCAGTTTTGCAATTAGCTAACAGTGTCTAATGTTAAATTCTCAAGCTATTTCAGATACGCTCTTTTTAGATTGTTGAATTTTTTTTCTAATGGTAATCGAAGTCGTAGCGCGTGCATGTAAAACTTGTGCCACAAAGCCTCTTTGTTTATGTATTGGTATTGAATTTTAAACTCATAAAAGTTAACTTGTTTGAAGTTTATCTTCAAGAGATAAAAATTATCAAAACCCCTACATTATTCAAGGGACTAAGCAACTAAAAGCGTCTAAGCATGAAGCAATCAAAAGCTTTCTCTCTTATTGAGTTATCAATTGTAATTTTGGTAATTGGAATCTTAATAGCAGGCGTCACACAAGCTTCAAATATGATTTATGAATTCAAGCTTGCCGCTGCTAAAAATTTAACCAAAACCTCTGGGATAGAATCAATAAAAGAAATGACTTTGTGGCTTGATGCCACAAGAGCAAATTCCAACTCCTCTCTCATTAACCGTAGTGGAAAAACTGATATTCAAAATAATGACCCAATTAAAACATGGAATAATGCCAATCCAAGAAGATCTGGAAATGCGCCGTCTTTCATAAATGCTGCTGCAACAAATGATCCACTTTACATTAAAAATGGCTTAAATGGTCTACCTACAATAAAATTTGACGGAATTAATGACTATCTAGCAGGAGTAACAAATTTTGGTGAGATTTTTAAAAATAACCAACTGACTATGTTTTTTGTTTTAATTATGAAAGGTCCCTTTAATGAAGGTACTCAAAGATTCGTTACTATGGCTGCTAATAGCAACTCATCTAGAATTAATTTATATTTTGGTACTTATTCTAATATTTTAACGCTAGCGGTAACATACTGGGGAATAGATAAAAATACAGCTGATAATAGTTTTAGGATGCTTTCCAACATCGATAAAGTTCCGATCTTGATATCAATAAGATTAAAAACTGATGGAACCTTAAGTGCAAAAAGCAACGGCAAATCTTTAAATCCATTTGCCCAAAGACAAATTTCAAGTCCGTTAGATTTAGGACAAACTCTTCGATTTCAGATGGGTTGGCAATATAATATTCAAAATACCCCCGAATTCTATCTTTCAGAAGTGATATTTTACAATAGTGGTTTAAAAAATGAGGAAATATTATATGTTGAAAAATATCTTTCTAAAAAATGGGGAATTGCTCTACAATAATTTTTATTTTAAGTATTAAAACTTTTTTATAAAAAAATCTTTCCCAAAAATTTATAATTTTGTTAGTTTTTGAACTGCTGAATTAGAAAAGTTTTTGGAGATATTGAGAAGAAAAAAAGCTGATTTTTAGCCCCCCATTTTTTTAATTATGCCATCGTAAACTCTCAAGAGCCAACTTCCCAAACTAACAACTCTCAAGTTGATAAATTTTTAGTAAAAAAATCTCCAGCAGGTGAAGTAAAATTTGGATCAAAAAAATCTTTAGTTTTCCAAGCTTCATCAAATTCCTGATATGGTCTTATACTAATTTAACTTCCTAATTAGCTAACAGTACCTAGAGTAGCTATTTAAAAATTTCTTTAGCTCTTTTCTCAAAAGCAGACATCATTTTATTGGCGGCTTTACCAAAAATTCCACCCAGCATTTTTTCTAATAAAAATGAGTTAAATTTAAACTCAATGAAGAATTCAATTTCGCAAGAATTATCACTTAAATCTTTGAATTTCCACTTATTTACTAAACTTTTAAAAGGTCCTTGAATTGCTACAACATCAACAAAATATTCGCCATTTTCATTAACTCCATGTTTCACATCGGAGCGATATTTTTCAAAAAAATTCTTAAAATTAATCAATAAATCTGCAATTAAATTTTTGTCAGAAACTTTTTCAATAATTTTTGTCTGTTTACACCAAGGTAAAAATTCTGGATATTTTTCAATATCCATAACCAGTTGATAGATCTGCTTTGCTTGATAAGGGAGAATCTTTTTTTCGGTAAGATTTGGCATTAGGTCTAGGAAATTTGATCTATTTTTGCCGCTAAAATAAAATCATTTTCACAAAGTCCATTAACTTTGTGAGTTTGAATTGAAATTTTGCAATAACCCCAAGTAAAATCAATATTAGGATGATGGTTTTCTTGCTCAGCAATTTCAGAAATTTGATTTACAAATTTCAAAGTTGTAAGAAAATTTTTAAATTTAAATTCTTTAGAAATCCATTTCGCATCATCAAGCATTTTCCAATCTTTTAGATGTTGTAGATGTTTTTTAGAAGTATCTTGATCAAAAGCCTGCGTTGCTTCAGAACAGGCTAAGCATTTTTTTTGAGCAAGATTATTCATAATTTAATTGATAAAATTTTTAAATTGAGAAAGTTCGCCATTTTCACCAAGAGCTTGCGCAACCTGCTTTTGATCCATATTTCCAAGTTTCTTCATCATTTTTTGAATCTGTTTATATTTTTTTAACAGACGATTAACTTCTTGAATATTGCTTCCTGCGCCCTTGGCAATTCTATATTTGCGTGAAGAACTTAATATGTCTGGATTGGCTCTTTCTTTTTTAGTCATTGATAAAATCAAAGCTTCTTGACGCATCATTTCTTTTTCAGTATCACCAATTTTCCCAACATGTTCTCTAAGTTTGCTGGCTCCGGGTAAGAATTTTAGAATACTATTAATTCCACCCATTTTTTTCATATTACGAATTTGCGACAAAAGGTCGTTAAAATCAAATTGACCTTTCTGCATTTTTTTAGCTGATTTTTCCATCTCTTTTGCATCAAACATTTCTTGAGCCTTTTCAACCAAAGACACCACATCGCCCATACCAACAATTCGTGAAGCAATACGAGCGGGATTAAATTCTTCCAATTCATCTAATTTTTCACCAACTCCAATAAATTTAATTGGGCAATTAGTAGCGGCTTTCATGGTAAGAGCTGCACCACCTCTGCCGTCGCCATCTAAACGAGTTAAAATTGTACCAGTAATTGCTAATTTTTCATTGAAATTTTGAGCAACATTTATGGCATCTTGACCAATTAAAGAATCGACTACCAGCAATATTTCTGTAGGGTTAGAAAGTTGTTTTATTTCTAACAATTCTTGCATTAATTCTTCATTTAAATGAGTTCTTCCTGCGGTGTCTAAAATGATAACTTCACTACCAAGATCTTCAGCTTTTTTCAAGGTTCTTTTGGTAATTTCAAGTGGATTTTGACCAGCAATAATTTCAACGCAATCTGTGCCAATTTTTTGAGCTAAAATTCTAAGCTGCTCTTGAGCTGCTGGTCTGTAGGTATCAAGTGAAGCTAATAAAACTTTTTTATGATTTTTATTTTTCAACCTAGCTGCTAATTTTCCAGCTGTGGTAGTTTTGCCAGCACCTTGCAAACCAACCAACATAATGATTACAGGGCGAGCGTTGAAATTAATTCCAGAATTTTCACTGCCAAGTAAGTTAATTAATTCATCATGAACAATTTTTATCACCATTTGTCCAGCTGAAATGCTTTTTACAACTTGTTGTCCAATGGCTTGTATTTTGACTCTTTCAATGAACTCTTTGGCGATTGGCAAAGAAACATCAGCTTCTAAAAGAGCTACCCTGATTTCACGCATTGTAGCATTTAAATCATCATCAGAAATAAATTTTTTACCAGAAATTGAGTCAAAAATTTTAGAGATTTTATTGGAGAAATTATCGAACATTGTTTTTTAATTTAGATTTATTTTATTTTTTATTTCTTCACTTATACGGCAAGGTCTAAAGCTTTCAGAAGCAACACAAACTATCTCAACTTTTAAACTACTCAACATCTTATTGTCGCGATGAATTTTTTGATTCATAATTATTGCTGTTGCACTCATACTTACTATTTCTACATCAACCAAAATCATATCATCAAGCTTTATAGGAGAAATATATTCAATTTCACATTTTCTAACTACAAAACAAACGCTTTGTTCTTGTAATAATTGTGATTGATTAATGCCAAGTTCTCGCAAAAAATCAGTTCTGGCGCGTTCAAAAAATTTCAAATAATTAGCATAATAAACCACGCCGCCAGCATCAGTATCTTCATAATAAATGCGATAAGAAAATTTATTCAACATGGGCATAACAATTTGGAGTTTCGTAAAGGCGCAAACCAACACATTTTACATCTTTATTAACAAAAAGTTTTGGACAGATTTTTTCAAATAAAAATTTAGCGATATTTTCAGCTGTAGGGCTTTCATCAAGATAAAATATTTTTTGACCAGTTTCGGAAGTTATTTTATCACCAAGTTTTTTATCTTTTTTTGATAAAATTGTATTATGGTCAAAATTGTCATCAATCCAAGTTCCAAGTACTTCACGAATTACGCCAAAATCAATGATGCGACCTAATTTATCAAGTTTTTTAGCAGTAAATTCGGCTTCCAAAACATAACGATGACCATGTAGCATTTTGCATTTGCTTTCATGATTTAAAATCCTGTGCGCTGCGTCAAATTCAATTCTTCTGGTACAAGTTATCATTTTAAAATTTTGAGATTGATTTTATTGTATTTTTAATTCTTTTTGGGAATCTAAAATTTAGGCTGCAAAGTCACAATTATCAATAGTTCTTTAAGTATGAAGAAAATCATAAAAAAATTAAAATTTGATCAAAATGGTTTAATTCCTGCGATTGCGCAAGATGAAAAAACAGGTGAAGTTTTGATGATGGCTTTTATGAATGAAGAAAGTTTAAAACTCACAATTTCAACGGGTTACGCAACTTATTATTCGCGCTCTAGAAAATCCTTGTGGAAAAAAGGCGATACTTCTGGGCATTTGCAAGAGGTGATTTCAATTGTAACAGATTGTGATTTTGATTGTATTTTATTGAAAGTAAAACAGGTTGGAGCTGCTTGTCACACGGGAAAAATGAGCTGCTTTTTTAATAAAATATCAGAATAACATGGCTTTAACTTGGCTTGAAATAAGCAAATCTGCGCTTTTAAATAATATTGCAGAAATCAAAAAAAATTTTTCTGCTAAAACAAAATTTATGGCTGTGGTGAAGGCTAATGCTTATGGGCATGGGCTTTTAGAGGTGGTTAATTCAATTAAAAGCAAAGTTGATTATCTGGCGGTTTATGATTTTAACGATGCAATATTTCTAATAAGTAAAAAAATTACCAAACCAATTTTGGTTTTAGGTCGCATTTTGCCTAATCAAATTGCGCTGGCGATAAAAAATAATATTGAAGTTACGGTTTCAACTTTTGATATTTTAGAGGCGGTTAAAAAAAAATCCCCAAAGAAAAAGAACGAGAAAAAATTAATTATTCATCTTTGTTTAGATACTGGTTTAGGGCGTGATGGCTTTGTTTTTGATGAAATGGAAAAAGTTTTGAATTTGCTTAAAAATAAAAATCTGCAAAACAATATTGAAGTGAAAGGACTTTATGCGCATTTTGCTTCTGCGGATGATTCTGCTTTTGATTCTTATACTAAAAATCAAGTTGAGTTGTTGTTGAAATGGAAAAAATCTTTAGCTGAAATTGGTTTGAAGCCATTGATTCACGCTTCAGCCAGCGCTGGAACTTTAACCAATATCGCGCCGAAATTTGATATTTCTAGAATTGGTTTAAGTCTTTACGGATTATGGCCATCAAAAGAGGTAGAAATTCGCAATAAAAATAAAACTAAACTAATTCCAGTTTTATCATGGAAAGCACTAATCTCAGAAGTTAAAAATATGCCAAAAGGCAGTGCAATTTCTTATGGCTGCACTTATATTTTAAAAAGAGATTCTAAAATTGCTGTTTTGCCAATTGGCTATTATGATGGAATTTTTCGTTGTAGTTCTAGTAAAGGTTGGGCTTTGGTAAATGGTCAAAAAGTTCCACAAATTGGCAGGGTTACAATGAATTTAATTGTACTTGATGTAACCGATGTGAAACAAGTTAAGGCTGGTGATGTTGTAACAATTATTGGCAATGATAAAAAAGAAAATGTTACTGCGGATGACTTGGCTATTTGGGCACAAACTTCAAATTATGAAATTGTTACCAGAATAAATTCGGCTTTAAAGCGTTTGATAGTAAAATAAATTAGGGACCTTCCTCTTGTCATTCCCGCGAAGGCGGGAATCCATTTTAGCAAGGTAAATACTGGATTTCTGCCTTCGTGGGAATGACAAAAATTGAGATTTTATCTTAAATAAAAACAAGCCAACAAGTTATAATATTGTCAATGAATCAAATTCAAAAATTAGAGCAAAGGCTTACAGAGATTGGATTCATAATTCAAGTGCATGAAAATGTTTTACAAATTATTGGTTTGTCAGAAAAAAATAATGCGGAATTTGGTGATTTAGAATTTGAAAAAGTATCGCATGTTTTGCGAGTTACAATTGAGCTTGAAGACCCATTTTCTGAAGGTGGTAAATTTATATTTCAAGATTGCTCTTTGAAGGTTTATTATGATGAATGGGATTTGATGGATGTTGCTAAAATAATAAAGCTGAATATTGCTGAGATTTTGAATGAGAATGGAATTTTTGAAGGAATGGGGTTTGAGATTCCGAAGGATTATAAGGAAGTTTTGGTGCCTTGAGTTTATTGAAATTAGAAATCATGTAGATTTTTTAGCATTGTTATTTTGGGGTTGTGAGTGTTGTGGGGCGTTCTATAATTTGTCTTTAAGCTGGCATTTGTGACTACCAAAATTAGGGCTTGTTTATTTTGCAACAAAAACTAACTTGTAAATCAAGGTAAGTCCTTATAAGTTGCTCTAAATGTTCCCATCCATCGGTTGGCAAGAGTTTAGGCTATTATAGAGCTTATAAGGCACTTCCATTCTCATTTACCCTAGATAAATTTTGTCGTAAAGAATATTGCTACAAAAGATTTCTCTCCATTCGTTTTTATCTCGTTCATGCTTAAGAAAAATACCATGAGAAAATAAATCACAAGCCTGCAATCCATGGTTTTCATGAGATTTAAGGTGACGAAAATATTGATCGGAATTTTTGGTGTTATTTTTGCTTCCAGCTGTCCTTTGATATAAAAATTAAAATCAGAAATTTCTGGCTTTCCTTTAGACCTATCTACAATTAGATCAATAGCATTATCATTAAATTTTTCGAAAGGAATTTGATAAATTACTTGTCTGGCGATAAAATTATAAACCCTATCTTTATTCCTACTTAGATCGTTGTAGAGTCGCTTTTTATTAAGGGTTATTGAATAAATGCCAAATTTTATTTCTTTAACTTGTTTGTAAAAATATTTTTTGATCTCTAGAGTTGTTTGAGACCCTTTTAATTCATGAATTTTATTTTTATTTTTTGGATTTAATTTTTTTCTAATAACTTTTTTTGTTGCGCTAATAAGTGCTTTATTTCTTTCTTCACTACTAACTGCAAGAATTGTGACGTTAAAGAATTTTGATGGTTTTTTATTTACAAAATCGAATCCAAGATCGCCACTTTCATCAAGATATAGATGCCACATAGTTTTATTGGATTGCTAGTTTGGTTTTTTTAATCTATATCCCTAACTATGAATCTGTCTCTTCTCAACTGCCATAGCAGCTTCTTTAACCGCTTCATTATAAGTTGGATGAGCATGACAAGTTCTTGCTAAGTCTTCTGAAGATCCACCAAACTCCATTGCCACAACCACTTCATGAATTGTATTTCCAGCTTCTCTGCCAATAATATGCGCACCTAAAATTCTATCAGTTTTGGCGCAAGCAAGAATTTTTACAAAACCTTGATCATCACCAGTAGCGCGCGCTCTAGAGTTTGCCATCATCGAGAATTTCCCAGCTTTATAAGCAATTCCAGCCGCCTTTAATTCTTCTTCAGTTTTACCAACAGAGGCAATTTCTGGATAAGTATAAATTACATTTGGAATAACATCATAATTTACATGACCAGCTTGCCCTGCAATAATTTCTGCGGCAGCAACTCCTTCGTCTTCAGCCTTGTGAGCAAGCATGGCGCCAGTTGTTACATCGCCAATTACGAAAATATTTTCAACTGAAGTGCGCAAGTGGTTATTTTCAATGAATCCACGAGCATTTAATTTAATTCCAGTATTTTCTAAACCTAAATTTTCAGTATTTGGACGGCGACCAATTGCCACTAAAACTACATCAGCAGTTAAAGTTTCTTTTTTACCATCAGCCACAGATTCAATCTCAACTTTTGCGCCATTTTTATCTTTTTTTACAGACACAACTTTGGTTGAAAGACGAAATTTGAAACCTTGTTTTTCAAGAATTCTTTGGAAGTTGCGAGAAACTTCTGCGTCCATTGCTGGCGTGATTTTGTCAAGATATTCAATAACTTCAATTTCCGCGCCAAAACGACCCCAAACTGAACCAAGCTCAAGCCCAATTACGCCTGCGCCAATTACAATCATTTTTCCAGGAACTTTTTCTAAATCCAAAGCGCCAGTTGAAGAAACGATAACTTTTTCATCAATTTCAACGCCCGGTAATTTTGTAACTTCTGAACCAGTTGCGATAATAAAATTCTTCGCAGAAATTTTTTCTTTAGTTATGTTTTCTTGGTCGTCAACTTTAGTAACTTCAATAGTATTTTTATCTAAAAATTTTGCCGCACCTTCAATTGATGTAACTTTGTTTTTCTTAAACAAGCCAGAAATCCCACCAGTCAATCCAGCAACGATTTCATTTTTATTAGCCAAAAGTTTTTTAACATCAATTTTTGGTTTAGAAACTGTAATTCCTAATTTTTCAAATTGATGATCTGCATCATGAAATTTATGAGAAATCTCAAGTAAAGCTTTTGAGGGAATGCACCCAACATTCAAACAAGTTCCGCCAAGAGTTCCCCTTTTTTCCACGCAAGCTGTTTTAAGTCCAAGTTGCGCTGCGCGAATTGCCGCAACATATCCACCCGGTCCGGCACCAATTACTACTAGGTCAAAATTTTGCTGTGTCATTTTTAATGATTATTTAGTTGATAGGAATTTTTAAGATTTGTTTAGCTTAACTGAGGATTTTTTAAATTCCATAATCCTCTTTAGCAGCTTGGATGTTCTATGAATCATGGACCCTGCAACAAGTGCGGGGTGGCAATAGGAGGTATTGTACTCGTCACTGTCACCTGCACTTGTTGGGGTCCATGCGGGTTCAATTATTTATTCACATAAACCCAAGCATCAATTCCAGAGGATAATTTTATTGAAATTCTTTTGTAATTGGCTTTTTCATATTCATCAGCTTGTTTTAATTCATCGGATGAAACCTCAAAAACCATGCCTTTAATTTTATCTTTAATATTTCCAGTAAATAAAATTACTGGATGAATATCTTTGCCACTTTTTTTGATAATTTCTAGATCGGTAATTTTTAATTTGGAAAGATTGTATTTCGGGAGTATGTCTCTAGAGCCTTTTAATTTGCGGTTGAAAGGGGCAAGCTAAACTTCTTAATATTGCAAAGTTCCATAAGAAAATAAATTTTCGTTGTAAGTATTTTTCATAATTTTAGCTTCTTAAAAATTGCGGTTGGAATGGCTTTGATGATTGTCATAATTCCCCACCAAAAAAATGGAGTGTAGATTGAATCTGATTTTTTTTCGATGGCTTTACAGATGTCTTGTGCGACTTTTTCGGGTGATGCTACCAGTAGATGTGGCAAGGTTAAATCTTTGGTCATTGGTGTATTTACAAAACCGGGTTTGATGGTTAAAACATGGACGCCAACTTTAAACATTCTCGCTCTTAATCCTTCACAAAAGGCTGTGACGGCTGCTTTGGCACTGCCGTAAAGATAATTTGAACTTCTGCCGCGATCGCCTGCAATTGAAGAAATTACTGCGATTGTACCACAATTTTGTTTTTCCATTTTATTTGCAAGCAAGGTCAAAATCGCAATTGCACTTAGGCAGTTGTTTGAAAATTCCTGTAGCGCTAATTCAACATTTACTTCGCATTTTTTCTGATTTGGCAAAGTTCCGTGGGCAATTAACACAACATCAATTTTGCCAAGCGCATTAAAGCTAGCCTTGATCATTTCTTGATGGGCGTCGAATTTATTTAGATCAAGTGCGTGAGTTTTGACTGATGTGGCACGGCGTGCCATAAGATCTGCTGCTACTTGCTGCAATTTACTTTGATCACGCGCCACTAAAAAAAATTCAGCTTTTTCTTTGGCCCAAATTTTAGCGCAAGAATTCGCAATTGCTGAAGTGGCACCAATTATTAATATTTTTTTCATGACAAAATCCTGTTTTTAAAAATGGAAAAATAAAGTTTCTAAGAACCTGCTTAAGATCTTTTTTAACCTCAGATTTTGACATGTTTTTAGCGCTTTTTTAGCAAAATTATGACAAGTATCTGGATATACTTGGAGTAATTTTGTTAAAAAATAAGCAAAAACAGGGCTAAATATGAGGTTAAAAAAGATCTTGAACAGGCTCTAAAGGCAGTAAAGCTTGGTAGATTTTATTTCAAAATCATCTTCGACTTTGGATGATTTTAGTAACAAATGCTTGGCTTTGGAAGATGGAAGGGCAAAATATATTTTTGACTCTCCAGAGAAAAATTGTTCATCTAAAAAATTTTTTGTCAAAAAAATCTCTTCATTGCCCCAAGCTAATTGTAATACCCCGCTTTTTGTAGAGTTGGTTTTAAGTTCAATTCCTATATGTTTTGAATCGTTACATTTTTCAAATAATTCTACAAAAAAAGTTCTGTGACCTAAATTAGCTGAGACCTCATCTTTCTTCCAAGAAAGATCAAAACCCATTTCGCCTGAAATTTTCTTAAGCTCGCGATTTGGTAAAATAATTTTCCAATGTAAAGCATCTGGTATAGCATAAGGATTATTTTTTATCACTACATCTTTGTTGTATTTAGAAAATTCTACATAAGATTGAAATTGGTGATTAACTCTATCCTCAGCCCATTTGAAAGGGTTGCTAAGGCAATCAATTAGCAAAATAATCGACAAAACAGTTATCCTTAAAACTTTGTTATTTGAAAATAACAACCAAGCAGCAAAAAATATTAACGAATATGTTATAAAAAAATAACGAGCGCCTGATCCAAGTGGAGATAATATTTCGGCGGGAACTATGAGCAGGAAAATTGGTGAGGCATAATAAAATGCGGCCGCAAAAAGAAGTAGGATGGCCTGTATGTTTTGTGCATTATTTTTGTTTTTCTTTACAAAATTGATACCCACTCGGATCAATTGTGAAAGAATCATTATCCATAAAATTATCGAAAAGAATCTTAATAATTTTAAATCGCTGCCAAAAAAATAAGGGTTTTTATGCCAGTTAGTAAATGCTGTAACTGATCTTCAAAAATCCATTCTCCGCTATAAATTCGTTGAGAATTCAAAACAAAAATTAGTTGTATAAAAGCGCCAAGAAGCACCGGAATATAAACAAGCTTTCTGTCGCGCCAGTTTCTCAAAATAACTAAATTAAAAGCTAAAAGTGGAAGCAAAAATAATGAAAAAGGTCCAGTTAGTGAGGCAACAAAAATAATTGTTGATTTAAAGAGGCTGTTTTTTTCTTGACCATTAAAATAAACCAAAACAAAAATACATAGAGCTGAGCCAATCCACCACTGAGCATTTGTTATATTAAAAAATACCTCATCGCGGTGAGGCTGAAAAATAATTAGTATTGCTAGCAATAAAGACTCTAAACGACTCTTCTTTAAAAAAGTGCCTTTATTTATTATAACATAAACTAAAGCTGTATAAGATAAGCCGCAAAAAATCAAAAAAATTATAGGCGTTAAACCAATGTCAAAAAAACTAGCAAAGTAAGAAGAAAGTCTTGGGTATAAGTTCAAATATCCAGCATGCTCCTTCCATATAGATTGCGCGCCAAGCTCTCGAGATTGAGAAATAAAAATAGGTCCATCTTCGCCCCAGAGCGTTTGATCAACTAAGAGATTGCCAAGCTTTATTAATAAAAGACTAGTTACAATTAAAAAAGCTGCGCTAGTAAAAACGATTTTTTTTTCAAAAAAATCTTCAATTGATTTGACCTTAATCAAAAATATTTTTTTCATAACAAAGTCCTATTCCAAAAATGTGAAGATAAAGCGGGGTCGCGCAAGCTTTCTAGCAACTGCCAGTTAGGATAAAATTTTTTAAAATCTTGTGAGCTCATATGAGCGTCTTTTGCTGGATAAAGACGTCCATTTGCTTGACATAAAATTTTATCTAGGCGTTCAAATAATTTTTTATTAAACTCATCACGCTGGGCAAAATCTAGTGCCAGAGAAATGCCTTGAAGTGGAAAAGATAATAGTCCGGGAGATTTAATTGCACCGCAGCGCTTTAACACAGCCAAAAAAGAGCCCGCCTTAGCGCGCGAAATTTCGTTTAAAATTTCTTTAATTGCCGCACGAGAATTTTGCTCAGGAACAACGCATTGATATTGCTGAAAACCATTCTTGCCATAAACTCTGTTCCATTTTAAAATGCCATCGAGCGGATAAAAAAATGGATCGTAATTTAGAGTTTTTCGTTGTCTGCTTTTTTTGTGTAAATTATAGTAAGCTGAGTTTAAAAATTTTAACGACAGCCCATTGATCAAAGAAAATGGCGGTGTGATTGGCATGGTGATTTTGGGTTTTTGACTAGCTTTTAGCTCGCCTTTTTTAGCGTGATTGCCAACAAAAAAAACTCCACGCCCAACTTGTAGGCAGTCAATCCAAGCAACGCTATATTCATTTGCGGCGTCCAACTCGTTTGAAAGATCAAAAAATTCGTCAATTGAATCAAAGCGAATTGTGGTTGAATCAATTAAGCTTGAAGCAATCGGCATAAGCTTAATTTCAACCCATTCAATAATTCCCGTAAGACCAAGCCCGCCAATTGTGGCGTTAAATAAATTAGCATTTTCTTGCGGTGAACAAATGAGCAATTTTTGATTGCTGCGCAACAAACTAAAACTTTGCACATGGCAGCCAAAAGTACCGCGAATATGGTGGTTTTTTCCGTGAACATCGTTGGCAACGGCGCCACCCAAAGTGACATATTTTGTGCCAGGTGTCACTGGTAAAAACCAACCTTGCACAATACTTAAATTTAAAACTTCTTCGAGAGTGACGCCGGCTTCGGCTTTGATAATTCCGCAAGTCCAATCAACTTCAATAAAACGGTTGAGATTGCGAGTTTGCAAAACATGTCCCGAGCTTGCCATACAGCTATCACCGTAGCTGCAACCATTGCCAAATGGCAAAGTGGTTTGATGGTTTTTTATAATTGCCAAAAAGTCGTTACTTAAATTATCGCGCCAATTTGTGATGTGAGAAATTTGTTGATGAGGTGGATAATTTCCCCATGATTTTACTATCATATTGCTAGCCAAAAAACTACTGCCATCATTACTCCAATAAGCCAACTTACTTTGTCTTTAATAGCAAAAACCACTGGGTCGTCATGTATTTGTCCACGATGGGTTAGCATCCAAACTCGACTAATCCAATAAAGTAAAAGCGGGCAAGCAAACCAAATAATTTGTGGGTGAGAATAAAGCGAAATTGTCAACTCATCTTGCAAATAAAGTGCCAAAATCATTACTGATAAATAACCTGAAGAAGCTCCAAACGATGACAACATTTCTAAATCACCCAGAAGATATCCACGAGCGTTAGTTTTTTCTTTTCCGCTTTGCGCCCTTTGATCATAAAGCTCAGCGTAGCGTTTAACTAAAGATAAACTCAAGAAAATAAACATTGAAAAAGCCAACATCCAAAAAGTTAGCGGTTTGTCAAAAACAAAAGCACCAGCAATAATTCTCATAGTGTAAAGTACTGCTAAGATAACAATATCAAGCATTACTAAGCGCTTAAAAACTAATGAATAGGTAAGGGTTAAAATGCAATAAATAACCAAAGACAGACCAAACCGCGGTGGTAAAAAGTAAAACGAACCCACAAATGCAATCAATAATAAAACAAAACTCATCGTCAAGGATGATGTGGCAGAAATTAGCCCTGAAGCAAGAGGACGAAATCGCTTAGTGGCATGATGTCTGTCGTTTTTTAAATCAACCAAATCGTTAAATAAATAAACATGAGAGGCGCAACAGCCAAAAAATAAAAACGCCAATGCTCCGTTAAACAAAAGATCATCTTGTCCCAACTCATGACTTGCAAGCAGTGGTACAAAAATAAGACAATTTTTTACCCATTGGTGCAGGCGAAGCGCCTTAGCCCAAACTTTGAAAATATTTTTTGGAAAAGGAATAATTTGTTCAACATTGCCAAGAGCTTGTGCTTTTTTAACCAAGCATTTACTAGCATTTACAACAATCGCCGCTCTTGATTTTTTCCACACAGCTAGGTCATCACAAGAATTCCCGGCATAATCAAAGCCGCCTTCGCCAAACTCTTTTACCAGCTTGTCACACTTATTTTGTGCCGATAAGTTAATATCACTTTCGGTGGCAAAAACATAGTCAAAAAGTTTTAAATGCTCGGCAATTTGTTTAGCATAAACGATGTGACTTGAGGTGGCTAAAATAATTTTTCTACCTTTCTGACGCTCAGATTTAATTAACTTAATTACGCGTTGATCGTAAGGCAAATTTGCAACATCAATTTCGGTTACTTGCGCCAAATGCTTTTTCAAATTTGGTTTACCTTTGGCAAGCCATTTAAATGGCAAAAATATCGAAGTCGGATTTTTTAAAACAAAAGCAAATAGCGATTCATGCAGCAAATCTGAGTGAATTAGTGTGCCATCCAGATCAACAACTAGCGATATATTTTTTGAGTTAGGCATTAGTTTCAGTTTAAGATGTAGGAATTGCTTGCGCCGTTTACGCAACTAAAAAGTTTTCATGCGGATTTGCATGGTGATTTTAGTTTTTTGATTAAAAAATTTAAGAATGAGGTATTTAAAAATTTAACTTTTCAAAAAACTAGAGTCAAATTTTTCTTATTTGTAGCATCTGGAGCGTTAACTAACTATAGACAGAGTTCGGTTTAAATAATCCTCCTCTAGTTTTTGTTTTTTGGGGAGGATCGAAGAGCGAAGCGATTCGATGAGGGGTCAAAAAGATTGAGATTTTGACAAGATTGCCCCTCCCTGATTCACAAGCTACGATTGTTCATCGACTCTCCCCAAAAAACAAAAACTAGGGGAGGGTGATTTATATTAAATCTATAGTTAGTTAACAGTTCCGTATCATCACCTAAAACATTACTGAACTTCCTTTGTAATCCACCCGCCACCTAAAACTCTGGAATCTTGGTAAATCACGCAAGCTTGCCCTGGTGTGATGGCTCTGGTTGGGGAGTGCATGGTTACTTCGGCTTCGTTATTTTTGCCGATTTTTATGATGGCATCCTCTTCGCTGTGAGTTGAGCGCAACCTCACTTTGGCGTGAATTTTATCACCTTCTTTAACATCATCAGCCAACCAATTTAAATCACGCATTAAAAACCTTTTATTTTGCAAATAACTTTCTGAACCAACAAAAACTATATTTTCTTTTGGATCAATTTTAACTACAAAAAGTGGTTCAGGATAAGCAATTCCAAGTCCGCGTCTTTGCCCTAAAGTGAAATTTATTATACCATTATGTTTTCCTAAAACTTTTTTAGTTTCAAAATGCACAACATTTCCTTCTTTAAAAGCTGTTGGACGAAGTTTGGAAATTACTGCGGAATAATTGCCATTTGGCACGAAACAAATATCTTGGCTGTCAGGTTTTTGCGCAATTTCTAAACCCAATCTTTCTGCTTCTTTTCTGGTTTCTTCTTTGGTATTTGAACCTAAAGGAAAATGTAAAAATTCTAATTGTTCTTTGGTGGTGGTGAATAAAAAATAACTTTGGTCTTTACTGGAATCGATTGCCTTATGCAACTGCGCGCCATTTTCTCCGTCAATTCTTCTAACATAATGACCAGTTGCCATAGCGTCTGCGCCCAAGTCTTTTGCCACTTTCAATAAGTCTCTAAACTTCACAGATTGATTGCATTTTACACAAGGAATTGGTGTTTCGCCCTTCAAATAACTATCAGCGAAATCATCAATTACAGATTCTTTAAAGAGATTTTGGTAATTCAAAACATAATGCGGGAAATCAAATTTTTGTGCAACTTTTTTTGCATCCATAATATCAATACCAGCGCAGCAAGCATTCTTCTTTTTCAAGGCTTCGCCCATATCATAAAGCTGCAAAGTAATGCCCACCACATTGAAACCTTGTTCTTTTAACAAACAGGCAACAACGGAAGAATCAACGCCACCAGACATGGCGACGACAATTTTAGTATCTTGAGGTTTTTTATCTGCCTTAAAAAAATCCATTAAAATTTTTTGAAAAAATTTACCAAATAATATGTTGAAAAAATATCAGTGGCATTCAATATCAAGTGAGTATTTTTAAAGCCTCTTGATAAACTTATCAATTCCTAATTTGACCATGACTGACAACAACAAATCCGCTAAATTAACTCTGCCAAATGGCAAAGAAATCAATCTACCAATTCATGATGCATCAATTGGTCAAAATGTTATTGATATTTCGCAGCTTTACAAAGAAAGCGGTATGTTCACTTATGATCCGGGTTTTTTATCAACTGCGTCTTGTGAATCTAAAATTACCTTTATTGATGGTGATCAAGGTACTTTAAGGCATGGTGGCTATTCAATTGAAGATTTAGCTAAAAAAAGTGATTATTTGGAAGTTTGTTATTTACTGTTAAATCATGAATTGCCAAATGAAGAGCAATATGAAAATTTTGTTAAAAATGTAAAAAATAATACTCTGGTTCACGAGCAATTACACATTCTTTATCGTGGCTTTCCAAGACGCGCCCATCCAATGGCAATAATGGTTGGTGCTGTTGCTTCCCTTTCAGCTTTCTATCACGAAAGCACCAATATTTCTACGCCAGAAGGCAGAATGGATGTGGTTTATAAAATTGTTGCTAAAATGCCAACATTGGCTGCGATGGCTTATAAATACTCGATTGGTGAGCCAATAATTTATCCAAAAGATAATCTTGGTTTTGCTGAAAATTTCTTGCATATGCTTTTTGCTAAGCCAAACCGTGAATATAAAGTTAGCCCAACAATTGCCAAGGCAATGGAAATGATTTTTATTTTACATGCTGATCATGAACAAAATGCCTCAACTTCAACAGTAAGATTATCTGGTTCATCTGGCGCAAATCCATTTGCTTGTATTGGCGCTGGAATTGCTTCTTTATGGGGCCCTGCCCATGGTGGCGCTAATGAAGAAGT
Organism: Rickettsia typhi; assembly: GCA_945906835.1. Classification (GTDB taxonomy): domain Bacteria; phylum Pseudomonadota; class Alphaproteobacteria; order Rickettsiales; family UBA1997; genus UBA2645. The sequence goes on along the minus strand of CAMDRL010000006.1, from coordinate 4,359 downwards.
GATTGAAATGTTGCAAGAAATTGGCACCAAAGATCGTATTCCTGAATTTATTAAACGCGCCAAAGATAAAAATGATCCATTTCGTTTGATGGGTTTTGGTCATCGTGTTTATAAAAACTATGATCCGCGTGCTGCGGTTTTGAAGAAGGCTTGCGATGAGGTTTTGGCTGAGCTTGGAATCAAGAATGATCCATTGCTTGATATTGCAGTTGAGCTTGAGAAAATTGCGCTGAGCGATGAATATTTTATCAGCAGAAAGCTATTTCCAAATGTTGATTTCTATTCAGGAATTATTTACAAAGCACTAGGAATTCCAACCACTTTATTCACAGTAATTTTTGCCATTGCCAGATCAGCTGGATGGATTGCGCAATGGAAAGAAATGATTGAAGATAAGGCGTTTAAAATTGGCAGACCTCGTCAATTATATACTGGTCATGTTAAGCGCGATTATCCAGATAATCATTAAAGGATGCAATGCTACTTCAGAAGCTTTTCAAAAAAAAAGATAAATCAGATGAAAATAAGCTAACTGCAAAAAAGCCAGATCAAGACTTTATTCCTTATGTTTGTCACTATGATAAAAACACCATTCTAACTAAAAATGGTGAATTGTTAAAAGTTATTAGAATTACTGGGTTTAGCGATGATTCAATGATGTCAGAATTATCTTCTTTGCGTGATAATATTCGTTCTTCAATTGGCAATCATATTCAAGATAACAAAGTTGCTTTGTGGTTTCACACTATTAGAAGAAAAAAAAATATTTCTCCCAAAGGTGAATTTAAAGAATATATTTCTGAAAAAATTAATGAAGCTTGGGTTAAGAAAAATAAATGGTCTCATCAATATGTGAATGAGTTTTACATAACCATAATTACCGAAGGATTAGATACTTCAATTGTAAATTTTGGCACATTTCTGCGTTCATTTTCTTACATTGCTACTAAAAATTTACATCAGAAACATTTAGAAGAGGCTAATAAAAAGCTCACCAAAACCATCAATAATATTTTAGCTGATATTGATGAATATGGAGCAAAATTGCTTGGTGTTAATGAGTGGGATGAAATTCTTTATTCAGAGCCAATGCGCTTTTTTGGTAAGATCATTAATCTTTATGAAGATAGATATCCATTGTCGATTAATGATATGTCCAATGATTTATCCAGTCATAAAGTTGCTTTTGGTGATAGAGAATTAGAGGTGGTTGGTGATAATAATAAGAACTTTGCGGCGATGTTGTCGATTAAGGAATGTCAAGAAATTCCTACGAGTTCTTTGGATAAAATTCTGCAATTGCCTTTCGAATTTATAATTACTCAATCTTTTGATTTTACTTTTTCTGAAAAAGAAATCGATCCTTACAAATATCAAGATTATATACTGAAACTTAGTGGTGATGAGGAGTTTAAAAGTTTTATTGGTTCAGATAGATTTTCTGAAAGTGAAGATAGTTCAACAACTAAATATGGTAAATTGCAAACCACTTTCATGTTCATTGCTCGCAACAAAGAAAGGCTAAGCAATGATGTTAAAAGAGCTATGCAGCAATTTAGCAATCTAGGAATTGTGGCAATTAGAGAGGATGTTTTTTTGGAGCATTGTTTTTGGGCGCAATTGCCTGGGAATTTTAAATTTTTGCGCCGCCAGAAAACGATAAGAGCATCTAGTATGGCAGGCTTTGCAGCGCTTCGTGATTTTCCTTCAGGAATGATTGCTGGAAACCACTGGGGTCCAGCGGTTACGGTGCTTAACACTGTTCTAAACACGCCATATTTCTTTAATTTTCATGAAAAAGATTTGGGTCATAGTTTGATTCTGGGTCCGGGGAATTCTGGTAAAACTATCTTTGTTAATTTTATGTTGGCGCAGGCGCGCAAGTTTAATAATAAGCTGTTTTATTTTGATGTTAATTCGCGATCGAAATGTTTTATTAAGTCTCTGAAAGGTTCTTATTATAATTTATCTTATGATTCTGTTGGCAAAGATTTACTTCAAGTTAATCCTCTTTTGTTAGAAAAAAATGATGAAAATAAAGAGTTTCTAAATGTTTGGTTTCTAAGTCTTGTAGCTTTTGCAAAAAGACCAATTTTACAAAGAGAACTTGATCTTATTCCACAAGTAATTCAAAGAATTTTTGATCTAAATATTAGTAATTTTTCTGCCGCCTGTGAGGTTTTTAACATTGTTGAAACTGCTAATATTTATGAAGGATTAAAGATATGGAATAGCGGAAAATTATCTCATATTTTTAGTGCAACCGCTGAAATAGATTGGTCTAATCCAACCATTGCTTTCAACTTCTCTGAAATTATCGATCAAAAACCTGTTCTAATTCCAATTGTAAATTATTTATTATACAGAATTGAGGAAAATTTAAATGGTGAGCCAGCAATTATAGTTTTAAGTGAGGCTTGGAGTTTGGTGAATAATGCTATTTTTGCTCCGCAAATGAATGATTTTTTAGTTAGAATGAGAAGAAAAAATTGCGTAGTAATATTTACTGCTGATAGCAGTGAAGAAGTTGGGGAAAGTGAAATTATTTTTGATATTAAGAAGAATGTGGCCAGTGAGATTTACATGCCAAATGAGGATCCTCATTATTTCTATTCCAGTATTTTGGGTTTGAATGACGAAGAGATTGATATTGTTAAAATTATGAGTAAATCGGCGCGACATTTCTTGTTAAAGAATCGTGGAGATTCAATTATCGCTTCTCTTAATTTAAATAAACTTTCCAAGATTAAAAAAATTCTTGCTTCAGATGAGATGGCAGTTGCTGTTATGGAAGAGGTTATGGCGGCAAGCAAAGATGATTCTGGCAATGAGCCTGGTCCAGAAATTTGGATTCCACAATTTCTTGAGGTGTTAGAAGAGATTGAGTTAGAGCAGATTGAAGAGCAAAAGAGACTTGAAAAAGAGGCGGTTATTGAAGAGAAGAAGCGTAAAGCGAGTCTTGAGTAAAACTATTTTGATAATTCACAACCGTCATCCTGAGCGAAGCGAAGTATCTCTTTGAGAAAAAACTTCTATCTAAAGAGATCCTTCGCTTCGCTCAGGATGACGGTTTTGTTTTAGCGGGATGGTTATTTAGAGACAACCGAATTACTCCGCCAACTTCTTCTTTAAAATCTCATTAACCACAGAAGGATTAGCTTGTCCCTTAGACTCTTTCATAACCTGACCAACAAAAAACCCAAAAAGACGGTCTTTCCCTGATCTATATTCCAGAACTGAAGGCTGATTTTCTGCAATAACCTTATCAATAATTTTCTCAATTGCACCAGTATCAGAAACTTGCTTCAAGCCTTTATAATCAACAATTTTTGCGGCATCTTCGCCAGTCTCAATCATTATATCTAAAACATCTTTAGCAATTTTTCCTGAAATTGTGCCATCTTTCATCAAGTCAAGAAGGCCAATTAACTTAGCCGCATCAACTTTTAAATTTTCAAAATTAATTCCTAATTTATTCATGCGACCAAGAAGCTCAACTGTAAGCCAAGTTACAGAAATCTTAGCATCATGTTTTTTGATTAATTGTTCAAAATAAGCAGAAATTTCAGTATCAATTGTTAACACGCCAGCATCATATTCAGGAATTCCAAACTCGCTCATATAGCGCACTTTCTTAGCATCTGGAAGCTCTGGTAAAGCTTTTTTAATCTCATCCACAAATTCTTGTGTTAAAACCAATGGTGGTAAATCGGGGTCTGGAAAATAGCGATAATCCATCGCATCTCCTTTGCTTCTCATAGTTCTGGTTTCGCCATTTAGCGCATCAAAAAGACGAGTTTCTTGATTTATTGATCCACCATTTTCTAAAATTTCAACTTGTCTGGCAGCTTCAAATTCAATAGCGCGTGAGATATTGCGAATTGAATTGAGATTTTTAATTTCACAACGCGTGCCTAATTTTTTTGCTCCAACCAAACGCACAGAAACATTGGCATCACAGCGCAAATTACCTTTTTCCATATCGCCATCGCAAGTTTCCAAAGCGCGTACAATTGAACGAATTTTTTTAACATATTCGCAAGCTTCAAAAGGGCTGCTAATATCTGGCTTAGAAACAATTTCCATCAAGGCAACGCCAGAGCGGTTCAAATCGATTAAAGTTAAAGTAGGGCTTTGATCGTGAATTGATTTTCCAGCATCTTGCTCAAGATGAATTCTTTCCACACCAACAATTTTTTTCACACCATCTTCATTAAAAATTTCCACCAAACCTTCACCAACAATTGGGTCAAGGAATTGCGAAATTTGATAACCTTGTGGCAAATCAGCATAAAAATAATTTTTACGATCGAAAACTGAAACGAGATTTATCTGCGCATTAATTCCTAAGCCAGTCTT
>CAMDRL010000005.1 GCA_945906835.1 Rickettsia typhi | reverse complement strand
ATGGAACGGCGGCTAAAGCAACTGAATTATCATCTAAATGAATTTCTGCTTCCAAAGTTGGAAATCCACGAGAATCAAGAATTTCACGCGCTTTAACAAGAACTATTTTGGTCATTTTAAAATAATGATTTATTTGAATTGAGAGGGTGAGAATTATGTGGATATAACCAAAATAGTCAATTTGGAATTTGATGGTAAAATTAGTTAGATGTCTTGAGCAATTAAATCACCCGTCTGACGCTTACGCGTCATCCACCCTCTTTTTCAAAGAGGGCTTTACCGCTTTTAGCCCTCTTTGAAAAAGAGGGTGGATCAATCGCGAAGTGATTGAGACGGGTGATTTTTGTAACTAATTATTTTCCTCAATTTCATCAACAACATCCTTCCCAAACCCCTCAGCAAATTCACCAAACTTACCATTCTCAATAGCACTCCTAATATCCTTCATCAAATCCTGATAATAAAAAATATTATGCTCAGTCAACAGCATTGAAGCCAATATTTCATTAGCTTTAGAGAGATGATTTATATATGCCAAACTATGATTTTGGCAGGCATAACAAGCACATTTTTCATCAATTGGATTTTTGTCATCTCTATATTTAGCGTTGCGAATATTGATGGTGCCTTTTCTGGTAAAAGCTTGTCCAGTGCGGCCAGAGCGAGTTGGCATTACGCAATCAAACATATCAACACCGCGAGCAACCGCGCCAACAATATCTGATGGCTTGCCAACTCCCATTAAATATCTTGGTTTATCTGTTGGCAAAAAATCTGCCGTATAATTCAAAACTTCAAACATAATTTCTTGTCCTTCACCAACAGCCAATCCTCCAATTGCATAGCCATCAAAGCCAATTTCAATTAATTTTTCTGCCGATATTTTTCGCAAATCTTGATAAACTCCACCCTGATTTATTCCAAAAATTCCGTAACCATTTCTTTCTTTAAAAGCATTTTTTGATCTTTTTGCCCAAGCAATAGAGCGATTCATGGCATTTTGTGTATCTTCAAAACTTGCAGGAAATTGAATACATTCATCAAAAATCATGGTAATATCGCTGCCAAGCATGTGTTGAATTTCAATCGATCTTTCTGGGCTGACAAAATATTTTGAGCCATCTAAATGCGAAGAAAATTCAACTCCCGCATCAGAAATTTTGCGAATTTTAGAAAGAGACATTACTTGAAATCCGCCAGAATCAGTGAGAATAGGGCCGTCCCAGCCCATGAATTTATGCAAACCACCAAGTTGTTCAATTAATTCTGCTGTAGGGCGCAGCATTAGATGATAAGTATTTCCCAGAATTATTTCAGCGCCTGATTTTTTAACATCAGAAACTTTCATAGCTTTAACAGTTGCAGCAGTTCCAACCGGCATAAAAGCGGGAGTTTGAATGGTTCCGTGAGCGGTAACCAACTCACCTCTTCTTGCTTTATTTTCAACGCCTTTTAAGTTAAAAGAAATTTTCTTAGATATTTTCTTGGGTATTTTTTTAGGCATTTTTTTGATAATTTTAAACAGATTTTATGAACAAGCTCAATAACTTTGCGCCATTTTTTATATTGGTTTTTCTGATCAGCATTATCGGAATTTCAACCTACAAAATCAATGCAAAACAAAAGTTTAAACAAGAAGATTTATCTAAAAATATTGAAGGCGTAACAACCAATATATTTTCCAAAGAGGATATCTTGTTACCAGAATTTTCTTTGCCTGACCTTTATGAAGCAACTAAAGATTTCTCAAATAAAGATTTGTTAGGGAAATATTCAATCATTAATTTTTTCGCTTCATGGTGTACAACATGCCACGCTGAACATGAGGCGTTGATGCGTTTAAAACAGGAAGGAATTGTTGATATATACGGAGTTGCTTGGCGTGACATTAATGATAATACCAAAGCCTATCTTGAAAAAAATGGCAATCCATTTACAAAAATTGCCACGGATAATAAAGCGATATTTTCAAAAATAACTGGTATTAAAGCCGTTCCAGAAACTTTGATTGTTGATGCAAATGGGAAAGTGATTTTTAAATATCAGGGAAATTTAGAGGAATTTGCTATTGATGAAATAAGAAGGATTGCGGTGAAAAATTAGTTATTTGTTATTCCCACGAAGGCGGGAATGACAAAGTAGATGCAGGAATGATAACTAAATTAGAAACAAAAAAAATCAGCCTTACCAAATAAATGGAAAGGCTGATTAAGTTTTTAGATCTTTGTAAAAAACCTTAAGCTGCTTTAGCTTTTTTCTTAACTTCTTTTTTTACCAAAACTTTCTTTTCTCTTACAATTTTAACTTCTTCTAATTTACCAATTTTAATTAACTTCTTTTTGATTTGAGTTTTAAGGCTCTTACCTAAATCAGTAAGTTTAGAATGACGACAATTAACTAAGAAGCTGTCAATATTTCCATATTTATTAACAGTTCTAAGAGTAGCTGTTGTAATTTTTAGAGATAAATCGGATCCAAGAACATCGCTCTTAAAAGAAAGAGTTTGTAAATTTGGTAGAAATTTTCTTCTGGTTTTACGGTTAGAGTGAGAAACTTTGTTTCCACTCATAACGCCAGTACCCAGTAACTCACATTTTCTAGACATATTTATTTTTTTAATTTAAAGCGTATTTAATTTTATTTAGTGCAATCATAGTTAGGTTGACCACTAAGAAGAGCAACGATTGATGGAGCTCCAAACATAGCAGCGATACCCATAGCCACACCAATCATCAAACCCCAAGAGATTTTACCAGTGAAGAAACCAATGCCAAGAGAGATAATTGCAAATGCGGCAAAAGCTTTACCAGCATTTCCAGTAACAAGTCCTAAAGCTTTACACATTGTATCTTCAAACGCGTTATCATCTGTTGTGACGGTTCCAGCTGCATGAGCATTATTAGCTATTACAGGCAAAACTGCTGGAACAACTGTTAGGAAGAAAAATGACAAAAGAACGGTTTTAGCAACAAAAGAAGTGAATTTTTTCATATTATGTTTTTACTTTTTACTAAGAAAATTGTTACAAAAAACTTTGCAAAACAAAGGATGGAAAGTAAATTGCACTATGATTTTTAAAAATGCAATAAAATAATTTAATTTATCCTAAAATTTTCCTAAAATTTTCCTAAAATTTTTATTTCCCACTCTAAAGTAATGTTGGTTTTTTCTTTTACTATTTTTTTAACTTCATTGCCCAAATCAATTAAATCTTGAGCTGAAGCATTGCCGTTATTAATCATGAAGTTGCAATGTTTTTTAGACATTTGTGCGTCTTTGTTTTTAAGTCCTCGACATCCAGATTCATCAATTAATTCCCAAGATTTTTTTGTAGTTTGGTCAAGCGGATTTTTAAATGTGCTGCCGCCAGTTTTTGCTCTTATGGGCTGCGTTGTTTCTCTTTTTTTGTTGAATTCATTTATCTTTTTTGAAATCAATTCAGAATCAGATTTTTCTCCTTTAAACACCGCTTCAACAAAAATAAAATCTTTAGCAATTTTATTTTTACGATAAGAAAATTCAAAATCACTTTCAGATAAATTATCTGAATTTTTTAACTCAACTAAATTACCATTAAAATCTACAGCTGTTGCGTTAATTAATATTTGAGAAACATCAGATCCATAACAACCAGCATTCATTGCAATGGCGCCACCAACTGATCCCGGAATTCCAGTTAAAAATTCCAAATTAGCTAAAGCAGCATTTTTGCTGTAAAGCGCGACATTTCCACACAGGCAAGCTGCGCCAACTTTTATCAAATTTTCATCATGAGAAATTTGGGCAAATTCTCTGCCAAGCCTTATTGTAACTCCAGCAATTCCACTATCTCTGATGATAACATTTGAAGCTGCGCCAAGAATTGTTACGGGAATTTCTTTGGAAACTTTTTGTAAAAAATTCTGTAAATCAGACACATCTTTTGGGCGAAAAAGCACTTCAGCTTTGGTTGTAATATTGAACCAGTTTTTTAACTCAGCGTCAGTGCGATATATTCCTCTAACTTGAGGTAATTTTTTTAGTAGATCAGACATTTCTAATTAAGTTAAAAATAACAGATATGCGGCCTTCGCGGGCGGCTTTTTTTTGATATTTAGTTTCTATCCACCAATCAGGAAATATTTGCCAATCTTTTTTACTTTCAACAAGCCATTTAAAATTTTTATTTTCTGAAATTGCTGATAAAATCCATGTTTTGTAAGAGTCGTGGTCGGTTGCAATAATTAATTTACCTGTGGGTTTTATTTTTTTAGATAAGAAATCTAAAAAATTTGTATTAATTAATCGTCTTTTAAAATGCTTTAATTTTGGCCAAGGATCAGGAAATAAGATGTAAATTTCATCAAAAAAACTTTCTGGGAAATTTTCTAAAAGAATTCTGATATCTTGTTTTGAAATTTTTAGATTATTTAGGGGTTCTTTTTGTAGTTTGGATAGTAAATTTATAACTCCGTTTAGATGCGGTTCTGAACCAATGAAAAGTGTGTCAGGGTTGTTTTTGGCTTTTTCAAATAGGAAGTCTCCGAAGCCGAAGCCGATTTCTAGGGAGGTTTTTTTGTGGGTTTTTTTAGTAAAGATTGAATCTAAAGGTGTCTCTAGAAAATCACCCGTCTTAATCGCTGGCGCGATTAATCCACCCTCTTTTTCAAAGAGGGCTTCTCCTTTTTCAAAAAAGATTTCGTAATTTGGTAAAAGATTTTCTAGAAGAGAGTTTTTGTTATCAGATAATCTGCGGCTTTTTATGCGTCCAAAACTTCTGATTAACCTTTCTTCTGATTTTTTATTTTGATAGTTTTTCAACTCTTCTTCCATGTCTTCCACCTTCAAATTCGGTATTTAAAAAAGCTTTTACTAAGGCAGTAGAATTTTTTGCCTTAATGAATCTTGCGCCTAAGCAAAGAACATTGGCATTATTGTGAGCTCTGGCAAGTTTTGCTGATTTTGCGTTATAACAAAGTGCAGCTCTGATATGTTTAAAACGATTGGCAGCTATTGAAATTCCTATGCCACTGCCACAAATTAAAATTCCATAATTCGAATCATTAGTAATTTCTTTGCTTAATTTTTGTGCAAAATCTGGATAGTCAACTGAAGTTTCTGCAGAATCACATCCTAAATCAACAACTTCTAGTTTTAAATTTTTTAATTCTTCGACAAGAGTTTCTTTTAAAGTAAATCCAGCGTGGTCAGAAGCAATAAAAACTTTTTGAGTAATGAATTTAGTCATCTTAATTAATGTGTAACCAATTAAAAAGCGCTTGGAGATAAAATCGCCAAGCGCTTAAGTTTAAAGCAATTCTCAAAAGAGAGAAAATTTTATCTTTTGCGATAAGTTTGACCTTTACGAGCTTTTTTAAGACCATATTTCTTTCTTTCAACAACTCGTGAGTCACGAGTTAAGAACCCGCCAGCTTTTAAAGCTTTGTGATTTGTTGGTTCAAAAGCCACAAGAGCTTTACTAATTCCATGAGCCAATGCACCAGCTTGTCCAGACAAGCCACCGCCAGCAGCAGTTGCTACAACATCAAATTTATTTTCATTTTTAGTAGCTGAAAATGGAAATCTGATAATATTGAATAAAATTTCTCTGCCAAGGTAAGTTGCGGCATCACGACCATTTATGGTGATTTTGCCAGTTCCTTTTTTAATCCAAACTCTGGCTGCGGCATTTTTTCTTTTGCCAGTAGCGTAAGATCTACCTTGAGCATCAATTTTTTGCTCTTTAAGAATAGCTTCTATTTGATTTGGGATAACTTCGATAATTTTTTCTTTTACAGTAGAAGGCATGATTTTGTAAAATATTTAGTTATTGTTTAGTGTTTTTTCTGTTCATTGCAGCAATATCCAATTTTTGTGGATTTTGTCCTTGATGCTTATGTTCAGAACCGCAGTAGATGTGTAATTTTACCATGATGTCTCTTTGCAATGGTCCACGAGAGATCATTCTTGAAACTGAACTTTCTAAAATTCTTTCAGGAAAATTTCCTTCCATAATTTGTCTAGCAGTTCTTTGTTTAATGCCACCTGGATGACCAGTGTGCCAGTAATATATTTTATCAGCCAATTTTTTGCCAGTAAATTTAACTTTGTCAGCATTGATAACAACAACATGGTCGCCGCAATCAAGGTTTGGTGTGAATGTTGGTTTGTGCTTACCGCGTAGAAGGTTAGCGATTATTGTTGAAACTCTGCCTACAACTAGGTTTTCTGCATCAATTAACCACCATTTTCTTTCGATTTCACTTGGTTTAGCTGTATAACTTCTTGCTATGTAAGACATAAAATTTGTTTAATTCAATTCATTATTCTGTTATGATCGAAGCCTTGCAAAGCTTATCAATGTTGACTCTAATTAGGGGCTCTTCTGAAAGGAAAGAGACATCTATGTTGGGAAAGAGGAGGCGCATTAAAACGCCCCGTAACCAAAAGTCAAATAATTTTTTGAATTACTTGAACAAATTGTTATCCTGAGCGAAGCGAAGGATCTCTTTCAGCTTCACGAGATGTTTCGCTTCGCTCAACATGATATTTGGTGATTAGGTATTACTTAAAAAATTCTGGCGCACTAAACCAAAAATATAAGCATCAACATAACAACCTTTATGGTAGCGATGTTGGTTTAGCAAACCTTCTAACACAAAGCCGTTTTTTATCAGAAGATTTTTTGAAGGTAAATTTCCAGTGGCAGTAAAAGCTTCAATTCTATTCATTCCTAAGTCTTTGAAGCCATATTTAGCAATAGCTTGAATTGCTTTGCTGGTAATGCCTTTTCGCCAATATTCTTTGGCTAAATCATAACTTAATTCAATTCTTTTATGGTAATTATTTTGGGAAGTTAGACCAATTGAGCCTATTAGTTGATTGGTGTCTTTTCGGGCAATGGCAAAATAAATTCCATCGCCGTGATAAAAAACATTACGCCAATAAGAAACTTCTCTTCTCGCTTCTTCTAAATCACAAGGAATATCACAAAGTATGAATTTATTTACTTCAGGGTCGGAATAATAGTTAAAAAAATCCGCAACATCATCATCAGTTTTTTCGCGTAAAATATAATCGCCAAGATCAATTATTGGAAATTCTTTTTTTACTAAAGTTGGATGCATTATAATTTTTCTATTTCAAGTGTTTTAACGCAGCGACTGTCAGAATCTATCACCTTAAATTTAAGATTATCTTTAGTGACTTCTTCGCCAGTTTCAGGAACGCGTTTAAATGCCGACATTACAAGACCACCAACTGTTTCAAAGCCATCATCTTCTTGTCTGATTGAAGTTTGTAATATTTCTTCCGCTTTAACAAGACCAACTCTTCCGCCAAAATGAAAAATTGTATTGCTGACTTTTTTTATTCTAAAGAAAGAATTATCTGACGGCAAATCATGCTCATCTTCAATATCACCAACAATTTCTTCCATAATATTTTCAATTGTAACAAAGCCATCAACTCCACCAAATTCATCTAAAACTATAGCAACATGAACTCTTGCCATGCGCATTTTTAACATCAGATCAATTACCTTCATTGACCCTGGAACGAATAAGATTTTGCGCAAAATATTTGTTATAGAGAAATTATGATTTTCATTGCACAAAAATTTTGATAAATCTTTGCTATGAATGAAGCCGATAATTTCATCAAGATTTTCTTTAAAAACAGGAATTCTGGTATGTCCGTTGGTGGTGATGGTTTTTTTAATTTCTTCTAAATTAGCATTTTGATTAAGAGCGATTAAGTCGGCTCTGGGAGTCATGATGTTGTTAACTTTTTTATCACCTAAAGAAGCGATATTTTTAATCATCTCTTTTTCTTCAAAACTAATTAAATTCTCCTTTTCATAGGTATCAACTAAATGAGAAATTACCGATAAAAAAGATTTTTTGGTTTTTTTGCAAAGCAAATTAAGAAAGAAATTTAGTAATTTTTTATTGTGAGATTTGCGTTTTTTAGCTTTACTATTACTGCTTGACGAGTCTGTCATAGATTAAAATATGTAAGGATTTTTGATGTTGATTTTTTTTAAAATTTTTATTTCAAGATTTTCCATCTCTTCTGCCATTTTTTTATCTTCATGGTCAAAGCCAATTAAGTGTAAAATGCTGTGTAAAATTAGGTGAGTTAAATGATTACGAAATTTCTTTTTTTGTGCAAGAGATTCTTTTTTAACTGTTTCATAAGCGATTATAATATCGCCAAGAAATAAGTATTTATTTGGTTCTACAGCTTTTTTAAGTCCAGTTTCTCTAATTAAATTTTCATCTAAAGCTGGGAAAGACAGCACATTTGTAGCTTTATTTTTGTCGCGAAATTCGGAATTTATTTTTTTTATTTGCTGGTCTGAAACTAGTGAAACTGATAACTCTAACTCAAAATCTTTTTTAAGAATTTTTTTTAAATCAGTTAGCAAAATTAAAGTTTGGCAGGTTTTTTCAATAAAATTATCGATGTTTTTTTCTTCCGACCATTTTTTACTTTTGGTGACGATGTCAATGTGAATCATGTTTTAGCAAAAGTTAGGATTTGGGCATTTAGTGAATTTTTTTGGACAAATTCTATCTTTTCCTTGTCCAGAATTGCATTTAGAATCTTCGTCTGAGCTTATTCTTTTGCAAAGCTCAACCAAAGATTTTATGAAATGTCCATCGCTGTTTAAGGCCGGAACTCTCAAATAATTTTTTGCACCTAATTTTTGAGCTAATTCTTTATATTCAATATCAAGTTCAGCTAATGTTTCTGAGTGCTCTGAGACAAAAGAAATTGGTATAATTACGGGAATTTTTTTATTCAAAATAGTTCTTTTTAAAGTAAGTTCAAGATTTGGCTTGGTCCACTCCATTGGCCCAACTTTAGATTGATAACAAATTTGAAAATTTATTTTATCAGAAGTTACTCCTAAAAGTTGAGCTAAATTTTCTACCACTTCTTTAGTTGTAACTTCCACTTGAAAAACATAAGGATCGCCAGCATCTATAACTTTTTGGGGCAAGCCGTGAGCTGAAAATAGAAAATGGAATTGTTCTAAATTATTATCGTAAATTTTAAGTAAAGTTTGTTTTATGAGTAAAGCATGAGACTTTATAAAATCTGCTTCTTTGGGGTAGCAACAAACAATTTTTAGGTTAGTTTTTTTATTTTCTCTTTTTAAAGATTTGGTAATTTCTGTAGCAAAATCTTCCAAAGAAGAGCCACTGGTTGTGGTGGAAAATTGAGGATAAAGAGGTAATAAAATTGTTTCAGTTGGATTGTATTCAAGAACATGTTTTGCAACATCCAAGGCAAATGGTGCAGTATAGCGCATTGATACAAAAACTTTAAAATCTCCGAAATAAGATAATTCTTTTTCTAAATTGTGGGCTTGAGCCAAAGTGAAATCAAGCAAAGGAGACTTTCCGCCAATTGAGGCATAAATTTTTTGAGCTTTTTTATTTCTTCTGCTGGAAATAAATTTTGCCAATAAGAATCGTAATGGCTGCGGAAGTCCAATTATTGCCTTGTCGTTAAACAAATTAAAAAGAAATGACTTAACAGCTTCCAAACTTTCAGGGCCACCAAGATTAAATAAAATTACGGCAGATTTTTTTTGTGAATTTTTCATGATTTACTAATTAGACAATTTTTTGATAAATAAACTTGAAAGAAAAATAATGCAAAATGTTGCAATTATGCTGGAGCTGATTGTGAGATTATAACTATCAGCAACTTTGAAAGAAATAACCGCGCTGATTAAGCTAATAAATGCACTTAGAAACATCATTTGTTTTGCTGAAAATGACCAAATTCTGGCGATTGCTGCTGGCAAAACCAAAAGAGCTGTCATTAAAAAAACGCCAACAATTTTAACTGAAAAAGAAATTGTTAAAGATAGTAAAATCAAAAAAGATAAATTCCAAAATTGCGTTCTAATGCCTTCAATTCTGGCTAAATCGGAGTTTATATTGATGAGTAAAATTTTTCTAAAAGCAAAAAAGGTGTAAATGATGGTTAGAATGCTGATTATTGCTAAAGCATAAATTTCCTGATTTCCGACAGTTAAAATATCGCCAAAAACATAAGAGTTAAAATTGAGATTTTGAGCAAAAATATCATTTAAAATAATCGCCAAAGCTATGCAGAAATATGATGAAATGGCAATTACGGTGTCTTTCGAAAAATAACTATTTCGTGAAGTAAGGCTAACTAAAAAAGCAAAAAATAAAGAGAAGAAAGCTAAAGACGCAATTTGACCATAATCAAACAATGCTCCCAAAACAAATCCCAGTAAAATTGAATGCGAGAGTCCGTCGCCAAAATAAGCCAATTTTTTCCACAAAACAAAAACGCCCAGAAGCGAGCAAGAAATGGTGATGAATAATAAGGCTAAAAATGGCTTTAGAAGAAATAGCGAAATCACTGAAATTTTATTAAGTTGTCTTTATAAAGATTTATAAGGATTAGTGAGTTTTTGAAAAAAGCAAGTATCTCTTCTGTTATCATTAGATGTTTCGCTGCCCTCAACATGACATTGATGTCCTCTTGCTTAAGATTGCAGTTATGCGCGGTAAGATAATTGCTGGTAATAATGGTCTCCTCATTTGACTTTTAATTTTTGCTATTTACAACGACGCGAGATAACTTAAAAAGGGTTCCATTGAAATGCGTAAAGAAGTTTCTATCGAGAGAAGATAAACACAATTCAGAATTATTACAAATGTCTAAAAAATCATCAGTGTCTAAGTCTGATCTGGCTAACATTAGTCTAGTTGGACCACTTAACTATTCAAAAAAAGATCTATTAAAGTTTTATCAAGAAATGTTACTGGTTCGTCGTTTTGAAGAAAAGGCGGGACAACTTTATGGTATGGGTTTAATTGCAGGTTTTTGCCATCTTTATATTGGGCAAGAAGCAATTGCCTCTGGCATGCGTCATACCATGATTGAGGGAGATAAAGTTATTACAACTTATCGCGATCATGGACATATGATTGCTGTTGGCTCTGATCCTAAAAAAATTATGGCAGAATTGCTTGGAAGAAGAGACGGCTCTTCAAAAGGCAAAGGCGGTTCGATGCATTTATTTGATTTAGAAAAGCATTTTTACGGTGGACATGGAATTGTTGGAGCTTCAGTTCCAATTGGTGCGGGACTTGCTTTTGCTGATAAATATTTAGGCAATAATAATGTAACTTATTGTTATTTTGGTGACGGTGCAGCGCATCAAGGTCAAGTTTATGAAAGCTTTAACATGGCAAAATTATGGAATTTGCCAGTTTTATTCATCATTGAAAATAACCATTATGCGATGGGAACTTCTCTGAATCGCTCTTCTTCAATTGACGAGCTTTATAAAAGGGGTGGCGGCTTCAATATTCCTGGTAAAAAAATCAATGCCATGGATATTTTTGAAGTGTTAAAAGAAGGTCAAAAAGCTGTTGATTATGTTCGAGCTGGAAATGGTCCAATATTGCTTGAAATGGACACTTATCGTTATCGTGGTCATTCAATGTCTGATCCGGCAACTTACAGAAGTAAAGAAGAACTAAATTGCAAAAAAGAAGCTGATTCAATTGATGCTTTAAGAAATTACATTTTAACTAATAAAGTTGCTTTAGAAGAAGATATCAAAAAAATTGATAATCGCGTTAAAGAAGAAGTAAATGAAATAGTTGAATTTGCAAAAAATAGCCCAGAACCAGATGAGTCTGAGCTTATGACTGAAATTTATAAATAGAATTTACCGCTTGTCATTCCCGCGAAGGCGGGAATCCAGACTGCTTTGAAAAATGGATTCCCACCTTCGCGGGAATGACAAAATTAAGTTTATACCCTAAAAGATAATTAAAATTATGACACTTAGAAAAATAACAGTCCGTGAGGCTTTAAAAGAAGCGATGGCAGAAGAAATGAGAGCAACTCCAGAAGTTTTTGTAATGGGTGAAGAAGTTGCTGAATATAATGGCGCTTACAAGGTTACTCAAGGCTTGTTAGCTGAATTTGGTGCTAAGAGAGTTGTTGACACTCCAATTACTGAACATGGTTTTGCTGGTATTGGTGTTGGCGCAGCTTTTGCTGGCTTAAAGCCAATTGTTGAATTCATGACTTTTAACTTTGCTATGCAGGCAATTGATCAAATTATCAACTCTGCTGCTAAAACTAGCTATATGTCAGGTGGACAAGTTAAATGTCCAATAGTTTTTCGTGGGCCAAATGGTGCCGCTTCAAGAGTTGGTGCGCAACATTCACAATGTTACGCAGCTTGGTATGGCGCAATTCCGGGTTTAAAAGTTGTTGCTCCTTATAGCGCTGCTGATGCTAAAGGTTTATTAAAAGCTGCAATTCGCGATCCAAATCCAGTAATTTTCTTGGAAAATGAAATTACTTACGGCCTTTCTTTTGAAGAAGATTATGACGATGATCATATTGTTGAGATTGGTAAAGCTAAAATTATGCGCGAAGGTTCTGATGTAACAATCGTAGCATTTTCTCTTACTGTAAAATATGCTTTAGAAGCAGCAGAAGAACTTGCTAAAGAAGGAATAGAGGCTGAAGTTATTGATCTTCGCACAATTCGTCCAATGGATCGCGAAACTATTATTGAATCTGTAAAAAAGACTTCTCGCTGCGTTACTGTTGAAGAAGGCTTCCCTTTCGCTTCAATTGGCAGTGAAATAGCCTCACTTTTGATGGAAGAAGCTTTCGATTACTTAGATGCTCCTGTGAAAAAACTTGCCAGCATTGATGCGCCATTACCTTACGCGGCAAATCTTGAAAGTTTGGCATTGCCAAAAACTCATGACATCGTGGCTGCGGCAAAAGAATTGTGTTATCGTAACCAGCAATAAAGGATATGTTTTTATACAATTTTGTTAAAAAACATCATATTACAAAACGCCTTTTTATCACCTATTTTACTGGTTTGATGGTTATTATTTATTTTATTTTTTGCACAGTTTTTGGTCAGAAAGGTCTAATAGAATATGTTTCTCTTAAAAATAAAGTTGCCGGAAAGGAAGAGGTTAAAAAAGAATTATCATCTGAAGTTCAGGTTAAGAAAAATATGGTTGATGGAATGAATTCCAATTCACTGGATGTAGATTTATTAGATGAGCAAGCGCGCAGAGTTTTAGGCTATGCCGGAAAAAATGAAGTTGTAATTTATCAAGATCAAAAATCTTCAACAAGTAAGTAAAATGGAACAAATTTCTCTAAGAAACGAGCTATATCGCAAAATATTACATTTTTTTCTAATACTAATTCCCATCGCCTATTGTTATCTTGGCAAATGGACCAGTTTGGTAATTTTCGCCTCTATCACAACTGTGGTGGTTTCGCTTGATTACATGCGCAGAAAAAATCCTAAAATAAAAATAATTTTTGAGAAAATTTTTGGCGTAGCTTTAAGACATCATGAGCTTGAAGGTGATAAATTATGTGGCGCTAGTTTTGTTGCAATTGCCACTTGTGTTAATTTTCTATTTTTTAAAAAAGAAATTGCGGTTACTGGCTTCTCAATATTGGTAATAAGTGATGCAATGGCGGCAATAGTTGGTCGCAATTTCTCAAGTGGACAATTTTTCGAAAAATCAATCGCTGGCGCTTCGGCATTTTTTATTACAGGTTTGATGGTTTTGATAACTTGCGGCATGATTTTTCATGTTAAGCCATGGTTTTATGTTTTTGGATTATTAGCTCTTTTCGCCGTTACAATAATAGAGTCTCGCCCAAGCCTGTTTCAAGTTGATGATAATTTAACTATTCCACTTGGTTTTTCTATCATTATGACGATGTTTGATGTGATGTGGAATTATACTCTCTAGTTTGTTGTAAAAAGATCCTGAACTTGTTTCAGGATCTTTTTTTTGCGACATCAATATATTTGCTCTCTATAATTCTTACTTTTAATGATCTTCCCAAAAGACTTTCCAGATACATTGCGTTCTTCAATCTTGGTTTCAGAAGTTGTTGGAAAAAAAGTAAAGTTAAAATTGCGCGGTAAAGAATTTACGGGTCTTTGCCCGTTTCATAATGAAAAATCTCCATCATTTACTGTTAACGATCAAAAAGGTTTTTACCATTGCTTTGGCTGCGCTGCTCATGGTGATGTAATTAGTTTTGTGATGAATAATGAAGGTCTGGAATATCGCGATGCAGTGGCAAAATTAGCTGATGATTTTTCTATTCCAATTCCACAAGTTAAATTTGATGAAGTTAAAGAAAACAAGCTTGAACGCGACTTCCTAATTTTAGAAAAAATCTGTAATTTTTTCGAAAAAAATCTAATTTCTTCGGCCGGAAATGTTGCTTTCAATTATCTGCAAAAAAGAGGAATTTCTTCGGAAGTAATTAAAAAATTTCGTTTAGGTTTCGCGCTTAATTCTTACGAAAGTTTGGTAAATTTTCTGCAATCTGAAAGTTTTACCGATGAGGAAATATCTCGTACTGGCGTTGTTGGAATCAATGAGAAAAGGAAATTTTATGATAAATTCAGAAATCGTGTAATTTTTCCAATTACTGATAAAAAAAATCGCGTTATTGCTTTTGGCGGCAGAACAATTTCTGACGAAATGCCAAAATATTTAAATTCGGCAGAAACTGATATTTTTAAAAAAAATCAAACTCTTTATAATTACTTTTTCGCTCGCAAACCTATATTTTCCAAGGGTTTTGCAGTTGTGGTTGAAGGATATATGGACGCAATTTCACTTTCCACAAATGGTGCAGAAAATGTAGTTGCAGGTCTTGGAACTGCTTTAGGGCAAGATCATTTAAAAGAATTATTTTTCACAACCGATAAAATTATAATTTGTTTAGACGGAGATGTGGCGGGAATTCGCGCTGCTAAAAGAGTTTCTGAATTAGTTTTGCCTTTGATTAATGCCAAAAAAAATATCGCTTTTGCATTTTTGCCTAATCAGCTTGATCCTGACGATTTTATTAAAGAATTTGGAGTAAAGGAATTAGAGAAGGTTTTTGTTAATGCCACACCTCTTTCTCAAAGCCTGTTTGACTTTGCCTTATCTGAGCTGGGAGTTAACGCCAATGATAAAGTAAGTCCTGAAAATAAAGCTAAAATTGAAGCTAATTTAGCCTTAAAAATTGAGGCGATTAAAGATGCTACTTCTAAGAAATATTTTTCATTTTTTTTTAAAGATTTGCTTTTTTCTTTAGGAAGAGTTTCGGGGAAAAAATCAGACAAAAAGTTCGATAAAAGACAAATAAAATCATCAGAAAATTCTTCTGCTTTTGCAGGAAATATTCACGCTAAATCATCGAATAACGCCACGGAATTTCTAGCTAAAAACATTATTGCTTTAATTGTAAAGTTTCCAGAATTAGCTAATTTTCGTAATGAAGATTTTGACATTAGAGAAGTTCAACTAATGAGTGAAGAGATGACCAATTTAAAAGAGTTGATTATTGAAGTGATTGAAACTGGCGCGAACGCAGACACAGAGATGTTTTTCGATAAAATTTCTGAATTCGCCGCAAAAAAAGATCTTTTGGACTTGAAGAATATACTTGCAAGCATTAGATCAATTACTCTAGACTTCGCCAAAGATAAATTAAGCATTCTACTTTTGAAAGATTCATTACTTCAAGTAGAGCAGCAATATAAAGAAGCTCTAAGTAAAATTGATGAAATTGAAACTCATCAAACTGCAATCACTAACCAAAAAATCAAAGAAATTTTTGACTATAAAAACTCTCTTGAACAAAAGATTTTGTCTCTCGAGAAAGAACTTATCTAAGCACTAAAACAAAAGAAATAATTTTAGAGGAAATATGGCAACAAATAAAAATAAAAAAATTCTTGCGAAGAAAAAGCCAGTAAAAGTTGTGGCTAAGAAGAATGCTAAGAAAGCTGTAGTCAAGGTTGTAAAAAAACCTGCTAAACCAATAAAAAAATTGGCAGCGAAAAAAGTTGCGGTAAAAAAAGTGGCAAAAAAAGTTGTTAAGCCATTTAAGAAATCTGTAGCGAAGGTTGTTAAGAAGGTTTCTAAAGCGCAAAAATCAGTTGCAAAAAAAGTGGCTAAAACTGTTAAGAAAATTGCCAAGAAAAATGTCAAGAAAAATGCCAAGAAAAATGCCAAGAAAAATGTAGTGGTTGAGAAAAAGAAAAATTTAAAATCAAGTAAAGTTAAATCGAAAATGGCTTTGAAACCAATTAAAAAGCCAATTAAGGAAAAAATAGTGAAGAAAATAAAAAAAGAAAAAGTTATCCAAAAACCCATAAAAGAGAAAAAGCTTAAGAAAGAAAAAAAGATAAAAGAGCTAAAACCAGCTAAAGTAAAAAAAGTAAGAGTTCCTAAAATAAAGCCAGCCATCAATGACAATACTCATGTTTTGGCAGAAAGATTTCAGCTTATTCAAGGTGTAAAAACCGCTCTTTTGCAAAAAGATGAAGAAGGTAAAAAGCTCTCAAATGACTTGGCTGATAAGCTAAAAGTGATGATTGCTTTGGGTAAATCTCAAGGCTTCTTAACTTATGATCAAATCAATGAAAATATTGACTCTGAAATTGATCCAAAAAAATTAGATCGCATTCTTGATATTCTTGCTGAATTCAAAATTCAAATCATTGAAAAAGAAGATGATTTAGAAAAGCTTTTGGAAGATGGTTTGGCGGCAAAAGATGAAGAAAAAAGTCAAAAACGCAGCGAAGATTCAGTTAAAACTTACTTGAAATCGATGAGCAGTGTGAAGCTTTTGACTCGTGAAGATGAAGTGGCAATTGCCATGCGCATTGAAGAAGGGCGCAATAAAACAGTTAAGTCTCTTTATCAAAGCCCGATGATCATGAAACATTTTATCGAATGGTATAATGGTCTTGCTGGCGGCGCTATTTTGCTTCGTGATATTATTAGAATTGATGAGACTTACAATTCTGAATTGGAAGAAATGATTAAAAATAGTGAGCAACAAGCGGCTGAAAATTTAGAAGCTCAAGCTACTGAAGAAGATGTTACGGCGATTATTAACGAGCAAGTTGATACTGCTTCTGAATCAGAAGAGTCTTTATTTGAAGATGAAGAGTTGCAAGAAATTGATGAAAGCGTGGTTTCATTCGTTTCGATGGAAAGAATTTTGATGCCGAAAATGCTCGATTTATTCCAAAAAATTTCACAAATTTGCCAAAAGATTTTAGATAAAAGTGTTGATAAAACCAAAGATCAAATTGACGCTGATAAAGACATTCAAAAATTAAAAGCTGAATTTGAAACTCTTTCTTTGGAAGTTAGTTTTAATGATTCTTTGATTAAGGCTTTAGTTGAACAGCTTTATGAAGCGTATGATAGACTTATCGCCATTGAGATTGAACTGCTAAGACTTTCACAAGATCACAATGTTGATAAATCTGAATTTTTGAAACATTATATTGGTCTTGAAGAAGGCGATAAATGGTTAGATAAAATCTCTAAATTAAAAGATAAAAAATGGCAGAATTTCTATTTAGAAGAATTGGATAAAATCAAAAACATTCAAGAAAGAATAGTGAAGCTTACTAATATTATGGGACTTAGTTTGCCAGAGTTCAAGAAGTTGATTAATGTTGTTAGAAGTGGTCAAAATGAAGAATTAAAAGCTAAAAAAGAAATGATTGAAGCTAACCTGCGTTTGGTGGTTTCAATTGCTAAAAAATATACCAATCGTGGTTTGCAATTCTTGGATTTAATTCAAGAAGGCAATATTGGTTTGATGCGTGCTGTTGATAAATTTGAATATCGCAGAGGTTACAAATTCTCAACTTATGCAACTTGGTGGATTAGACAGGCTATTACCCGCGCTATCGCTGATCAGTCTCGTACGATCAGAATCCCAATTCACATGGTGGAAACAATTAATAAAATCGTTAAAACTTCGCGTCAACTTACTCAAGAGCTTGGTAGAACGCCAGATGCACAAGAGATTGCCGATAAACTTTTAATGCCAGTTGATAAAGTTAGAAAAGTTTTAAGAACCTCAAAAGATCCTGTAAGTCTTGAAGCTCCTGTCTCTGGAGATGATGATGACAGTATTTTGGGTGATTTTATTGAAGATAAAACTGCGGTTCTTCCTTTTGACGCGGCTTCACATTCTAAGTTAAAAGAAGTTACAACGCAAATGTTGTCATCTCTTACTCCTAGAGAAGAAAGAGTTCTGCGTATGAGATTTGGCATTGGAATGGTTACAGACCATACTTTAGAAGAGGTTGGTAAGCAATTTTCAGTTACCCGTGAAAGAATTAGACAAATTGAAGCGAAAGCTTTGAAGAAGCTACAGCATCCAAAAAGATCTAAATTATTGAAGAGTTTCTTGCAGGATTCTTAGATTGTAATTTAAAAACTCATCATTCTTAAATATTTTTTATTCAAGGATGATGAGTTTTTTTGAGATGAGCTTAGCTTTTCTTAGAAAGAAATTTTCCATAAAGAAATGCTGCTAATGGCAATGATACCCAGATGCTTTCCAGAAGAATGAAGGGAATGCTGTTGATGGCTAATGCATAATAAAGCAAACACAATCCACCTGCAAAATTAAGCAACTTATATTTATTAGATTCTCCAAAATTGCTTTTAAACAAAGTAATGCCCAAAGCAATCAGGCATAACAAGCTTCCTGCAATTCCAATATATAAATACATTATTTCTTAAGCCTCTTAAATCCAGCTTCTAAATCTTCTTTTAAATCTTCAATATCTTCCAATCCAACATTAATTCTTAGGCAAGTTTTATCGCCATAACTCCATTTAGTTGCACTTCTTGAGCCTTCGGCATCGAAAGGTAAAATTAAAGATTCATAGCCACCCCAAGAATATCCCATGCCAAAATAGTGTAATTTATCAACCATTTTAGCTAAGGCTTCGTTAGAATATTTGCGATCTAAAATGATAGAGAACAAGCCAGCAGCACCTGTAAAATCACGCTTCCAAAGCTTATAGCTCTCATTAGATTTTAAAGCTGGATAAAGAACTTTTGAAACTTCTGGTCTTGCTTCAAGCCATTTAGCAAGTTCCAGAGCATTTTTATAAGAATGGTCCATTCTAATTTTTAAAGTGCGTAAACCTCTTTGAGCCAAATAAGAAGAAAATGGCGCAGCAGTTACAGCCATATATCTAAATGATTCGTAAATGGTTTTGAAATGTTTTTTATCTTTAATGGTTAAAGCTCCCATCATAACATCAGAGTGACCATTCATATATTTTGTCACCGCAGTCACAGAAATATCAACACCATGTTCAAATGATTTGAAATAAACACCGCTTGCCCAAGAGTTATCAAGGATTGTGATGATGCCATGTTTTTTGGCAACTTTGCAAATTGCATCAACATCTGGCATTTCAAAAGTAAGTGACCCTGGGGTTTCAATAAAAATTACTTTAGTATTTTTTTTGATTAATTTCTCAATTCCCTCTCCAATCAAAGGATCATAATAAGAGATTTCAATGCCAAATTTTGCCAAGAATTTATTAGCAAAGCCACGAGTTGAAGAATAGACATTATCTATTATCAATAAATGATCTCCTTGTTTTAGAAAGGCGATAAGAGCGGTGCTGATGGCAGAAGCACCACCAGAAGTAACGAAGGTATTGTAACCGCCCTCAATATCAGCAATGGCTTTTTCTAAAGAAAAGTTAGTTTGGGTTCCGTAGCGACCATATTTAAGTTCAAAAGGTTTAACCAAATCATTATCGGCATAGCCTCTTTCAGCGTAAAGCAATTCATCTAGTGTTGGAAAAACGATGGTAGAGCTTTGATAAATAGGAGGATTTACCATGCCACCTTGTTCTTTTGGGTCTCGACCAGCATGTATTATACGAGTTGCATCACGAGCTTTTTTATCCATCATTTTTACTCCATTTATTTATTTTTTAACGCAGTTCGCTATCGAAAGAAAGTAACGGTCCCAATTTTTTCCCAGCCAAAATATGCACATGAAAGTGAGGCACGGTTTGGTGGGCATTGGCGCCATTGTTTGCAATCAAACGAAATCCAGAATTTTCATCAGATTCATTGGCTTTCAATAAATCTGCCACAAGAGTTACTTTTTTAAAAAAATCAGCAATTTCTTCTGATTTTGCTTTTTTAGTAAAATCAGAAAAATTTATATATTCGCCTTTGGGAATAACTAAAACATGAATTGGAGCTGCTTTAGAAATATCGTAAAAAGCTAAAACTTTTTCATCTTCATAAACTTTATTCGCAGGAATTTCGCCGCGAATAATTTTAGCTAAGATGTTGTTTGAGTCGTATTTTAAGATCATAAAAATTATTGATTTTTTTGTCATCCTGAAACAAGTTCAGGATCTCAAATTATCTTATTTCTCAGCGTCAGCAGCCACTTGCACTCTAATCATGGCATCTGGACCGTTAACTTTGCCGTCTCTGCCGCCACCTTTTTTAATCTTATCAACAAATTCCATTCCTTTAATTACGCGACCCCAAACTGTGTATTGTTTATCTAAAAATCTAGAATCAGCAGTTACAATAAAAAATTGGCTATTAGCACTATTTGGATCAGCAGCGCGAGCCATTGAAACTGCACCTTTAATGTGCGGTTCGTCAGAAAATTCAGCTTTTAAATCTGGTAATTTGCTGCCACCCATGCCAGTTCCAGTAGGGTCGCCAGTTTGCGCCATAAAGCCATCAATTACGCGATGAAACACAATTCCGTCATAAAATTTTTGGCGAGTTAAAGCTTTGATTCTTTCTACATGTTTAGGGGCGACTTGAGGTAATAATTCAATTACTACACGACCATATTTTAGATCAATGTAAAGCAAATTTTCTAAATTATTGCTGGCTTTTGGAGCTTTTTGGGCGTGAGCGCTACTCATGGAAGAAAAAATTAAAGTTAAAAAAGTTAAAAAAATTGAAATCTTTTTCATAAAGCTTAGTTGGTTTTTGATTATGATTAAGGAATAGCTTGAGGAGAGTATTTTCTAAGGCTTAGAGAAATATTTTGCAATAGTATATTTGAGGAACCATAAGTCCTCTAAAACTACCATTCATGTAAATGGCATTATACATCCCCATCACTGGAAAATATTGCAAAGCCAGAGCATTCCAAGAATCCTTCTTGTAATCATAGACACTGTTAGCTAATTATTTTTTAGCACAGATTTTGAAATGTTTTTAGCACTTTTTTGACAAAATTACGATAAATATTTGGATATATTTTGAATAATTTTGTCAAAAAATAAGCAAAAACAGGGCTAAATATGGGATAAAAATAATTAGCTAACAGTGTCTAAAGCAACTCGCTAGGCTTATCTTTTATTGTTTCAAAATATTTCTTAATCATAAATTCTCAATAAATTCTTGGCTTGAAATAGTGGTGTTAAATAACCCAATATCCTCATCTTTATGCCTCCACAAGCCAGCATATGAAAGGCTTTTATCCTCATATTTTTTAAATTTACAAACCGCATCATTCATTAAGGAATCGTTAAAAACTCCAAGACTTACCAATAAATCAAAATCACCAACATTCAATCCAGTTACTTTTTTAAAAAGTTGTGGCTCAAGTTGCATAATAACATCTTTAATATTTCTTTCCCGATAATCAGTCAAATACATAAAAACAGGAATTCTAGTCGAAAATTTAATCAATTTTTCCTGAATTTGTTTTCTTTTCGATTTAAATTCTTTTTCTTCATCCGATAATTCTTTTTTTTCTTTAGGGCTCAAATCTCTTTCATTTGCTTCTTTTTTAATTTTTTTAATTGATTCAGATTTATTAATAATTGTTTCAATATCTTGGTTTAGAGTTCTAAAACCTTCAATGCTCATCAACGCATTCATGGCTTTTTCACTCGCCATCAATCTTGACAAAGTTGCGTTATCAACATTAACCAAAAGTGCACTCTCCCATCTTCTGGCAAGCAAAGTTGCCGTGGTTCCGCTAAAGGCGATATCTAATATTTCGGCGGCATTAATTTGCTTTGTAGAGCTTCCATCATAAGCCAAAATTGGCAGAAAATTGATAAATTCCTCAACTTTCTTTTCAGGATTATTCTCATCAATATTCAGGCGACAGCCGTAATCCGCAATTTGGCGAAGCGCTCGATTTGGTGCAAAATCAAAAACATAACATTCTTCTTTGATAATTTCGATTTTGTTTGGCGACTTATCATCAGGATTTTTGATCTGCCAAGGCGTTTGCACTCTAAATGCCGCTTGAAAATAGGTTTCTGGGCTGGAAGAATTTCTAAGCATAAAAATTCCGCTCCAAGGTTTAATAGAAACGCCCGTGGTTAATTTTCCACAAGAAAGAGTGATGGTTTTGGTTTGAAGCGGGTTTTCCATTGCCTCAATAACTGGCTTTAATGCTTCAGCGCCAATTCCAGCTTCTTTTCCTGCTGCAACAATGATTTTATAATTATGATAAAAAATATTTTGTCTTTTGCTCAAAATATTTTTCATCGCATAACAAGACGAAACGCTGGGCAAAAACCAAAATGTGTGAGTTAAAATTTCTAATAATCTAGCTTCAGAAAACGGCATTAAAGGTTTTTTTGCTCCTTGTTTCAAATTATCAATTTGAGTTTCTAAAAAAGATCCGCGAATCAAATCCAGCCATTTTTGCACTTCATTTTCATAAACAAATTTAGCATTTTCAAATTTCCCTTTTGCCTGGAAAAAAACATTCAAAT
>CAMDRL010000004.1 GCA_945906835.1 Rickettsia typhi | reverse complement strand
CCTTAGCATGTTTAATGATTCCACCAATGTAATAAAGCGCTAATTCTGAAAGATTAGCATGTTCTTTACCCATGAATAAATTTTGACCATCTTTCCAAATTGATTGATGTACATGCATTCCAGAACCATTGTCACCAAAGATTGGCTTTGGCATGAAAGTTGCAGTTTTGCCGTAAGCTTGGCAAACATTGTGAATTACATATTTGAATTTTTGCACATTATCTGCAGTGTCCATCAAAGTGCTATATTTGAAGCCAAGTTCAAATTGAGAATTAGCAACTTCGTGATGATGTAAAAGAGGAACTATATTAACTTCACGCAAAGTTTCAATCATTTCAGACCTGATATCTTGACCAGAATCAAGTGGAGTTGAATCAAAATAAGCGCCTTTAATTTGAGATCTGCGACCTAAATTTCCACCTTCAGTAACTTTGGCGCTATTGCGAGGATCTTCTTCAGAATCAACTTCATAAAAACTACCATGTGGTTTATTTTGAAAACGCACATCATCAAATACAAAAAACTCTGGTTCTGGACCGAAATAAGCTACATCACCAATACCACTTTCTTGTAAATATTTTTCAGCTTTTTTAGCAGTATTTCTTGGATCTCTATCATAACCTTTGCCAGTTGTTGGCTCAATCACATCGCAGATAATTGCCAAAGTTGGAATTGTTGCAAATGGATCAATAAAAGCAGTTTCAACTCTTGGCATTAGAATCATATCTGATTCATTAATTTCTTTCCAAGCTGGCACTGAAGATCCGTCAAAAGAAACACCATTTGTAAATTCTTCATCACCAACTGCATCATAACAGTGGCTGATGTGAAGCCATTTTCCATTATAATCAGAAAAACGAAAATCGACAAATTTAATATTATTATTTTTAATCATATCATAGATATGAGAAAAGCCAGAAGCCTTGGACATTGTAGTTACTAGAAATTAAATTTAGGTCAGAAGGAGAAAAACAGCGAATTTTTAATCGCCGATCTTTGTAAGATGGGACTAATTTTTTAACTTTTATGGTTTCAAAAGTACAGGGGTTTTTTGAAAAAAGTTAGGATTTTTATTTAACGCCTTTTGAATCTTCTAGTATTTGCGCCAACTTCTCAACGGAGTAGGTCTTTGCATCTTTATCACTAATAGTTCCATCTAAGATATATTTCACAACGGTGCATAAAACAATGGCTTGAGGATGTTTTGGATTAATTTTTAATGCGCTTTTACAATCTTTAAAAGCCTCTCTATAATCTTTCAATGAGAACTTGGTAAAAGCCTGAAGATAAAGAGTAGATCCATCATCAGAAGTAGCGTTATTTACCACAAAATTATTAACATAACTTTTAATTGGCATATTATTAATGTAAAAAACTCCATCACGAGATCCAGTAGTAATAATGTTTCCAATCGGCATTCCATTTATATAATATAGCCCGTTAATATAATAAGCATTCACCGTTACACCATCAGAAGTTATAGTTCTGCTTTTTTGCTGATCTACCTGATTGCATTGATTTGCACAATTACATCCGCCTATACTATTAGCCTCATGAGCAAAAGCATCAACCAATAACAAACAAGATATAAAAAAAATAACTAAGAATTTCATGGATTTTATGAATTTTATTTGTGCGTCACCTTTCAAATAAAGGTACCAAGTAATGTGTATAATTTATTTAAATTACTCAAGCAGTTTTATCAAAATAAACTTATCCAAACTTTTCATTGATTTTTTTTCTTAAGCCCTTTAGAAAGCGCGCTCCACTTTTTAAGCACAGTTTTGCGCCCTTAGCTCAGCTGGATAGAGCAACAGCCTTCTAAGCTGTAGGTCAGACGTTCGAATCGTCTAGGGCGCACCATAAATTAGTTTTTCTTTTCTCTTTCTCCAAAAATTGCCGTACCAACTCTGATATAATTTGCGTTTAGAGCAATTGCCTCTTCAAAATCAGCACTCATTCCCATTGATAAATTTTTTAGATTATTTTCATCAGCTAGTTTTTTTAGTAATGCGAAATATGGCGAAGCTAGTTCTTTGCTTGCCGGAATACACATTAATCCAGTTACATTCAAACCACATTCATCGCGCGAAAATTTTACAAATTCTTTTAAATTCTGTGGTAAAATTCCATTTTTTTGTGGCTCTTCGCTGATATTAACTTGAATAAAAATCTTAATATTTCTTTGTTGTTTGGTTATTTCTTTTTTTAAAACTAAAGCCAATTTTTTGCTATCTAAAACTTGAATGACATCAAATAATTCAACGGCAGCAGCAGCTTTATTGCTTTGCAAATTTCCTATAAAATGTAATTTAATTTGAGGATGTTTTTTTAAAATTTCAGGCCATTTTTCTTGCGCTTCTTTAATATAATTTTCACCAAAAACATTGCAGCCAGCATCAATTGCTTGATAAATTTTTTCAGCCGTTTGAGTTTTAGAAACTGCAATTAAATTAATTTTTGTCTTGTCTTTTTGGTAAAGCTTGCAAGCTTGATTAATCTTGCGATTAATTAAGAATAAATTGCGTTCAATTTCATTAAGAGTTGCATTTGCCATGAATCAAAAAGTTTTGTTTGAGATAAATAAATTTAAAAAAAGTAGTTCAAAAAAAGATTTACCAGTAAGTGTTTTTTTTAGCAATCGCGCTTTCATAACAAGCCTTGAATCAACTATAAAACATTTGCCAAAAAATTCTGCAATTATAATTCGAGAATATGATTTAGAAGAAAAAGATCGCGAAATTTTTGCTAAAAAAATTGCGGCTTTAGCAAGGCCTTTGGGCTTGAAAATTCTGGTTGGAAAAGATCTATCTTTGGCTAAAAAAATTAAAGCTGATGGCGTGCATTTTTCTGATTTTGACAAATTGCCATTACAATTTTTTCAGCAAAAAAACTTTCCAGAAAAATTTATTTTTAGCTTTTCTTGTCATAATTTGAAATCGGCTCTAAAAGCTCAAAAATCATGCTTTGACATGATTTTCATTTCACCAATTTTTCCAACCACAAGCCATTTAAATACAAAAAATATGGGTTTAAAAAATTTGGCAAAAATTTCTTTAAAAACTAAAAGCACGCCTTATTGTGAATCTTCATTTTATGCCTTGGGCGGAATTAATTCCCAAAATCTTTCGTCAATTCGCAAGCTTAATTTAGCAGGATTTGGCGCCATAAGTTTATTTTTAAATCATTCATGAAAATTACTCCTGTTATTTTATCTGGCGGCTCTGGAACAAGATTATGGCCACTTTCTCGCAGTTTGCATCCAAAACAATTTCTCGATTTTTTTGGCAAAAATTCTTTATTTCAAAAAGCTGCTTTACGAGTAAAAAATTCTGAAGTTTTTCATAACCCAATCATCATTTGCAACAATGAACATCGATTTATTGCTGCTGAAGAATTACAAAATATTCAAGTTTTTCCTAAATCAATAATATTAGAACCAATCGGCAGAAATACCGCACCAGCCGTTGCCATTGCTGCGCTCAACATTACTGATAAAAATGATGATTTAATTTTAGTAATGCCTTCTGACCATATAATTGAAGATGAAGAAAAATTTATTTCTCATGTAAAAAATGCCACCAAAGCCGCAAATGAAGGCTATTTAATTACATTTGGAATTATTCCAGATAAGGCGGAAACTGGTTATGGTTATATTAAACAAGGAAATAAATTAGAAAATTTTATAGAAGTTTTAGCGGTAGAAAAATTTATTGAAAAACCACAAAAAGAAGTTGCTGAAAAATTTGTCAAAGATGGCGGATATTTGTGGAATAGTGGAATCTTTATGTTCAAAGCCTCTGTCTATTTAGAAATTTTGCAAAATTTACAAAAAGATATTTTTAATTCTTGTGAAAATTCTTATAAAAATGCCGTAAAAGATTTAGATTTTATTCGTCTTGCTTATGAAGATTTTGAAAAATGCGAAAATATTTCTATTGACTACGCGTTGATGGAAAAAGCCAAAAAAGTTGCCGTAGTGCCTGTAAATATTGGCTGGTCAGATGTTGGAAATTGGCAAGCAATTTCAGAAATTTCAAAAAAAGATGCTGATGGAAATAGCTTAGTTGGCGATTGTACTGCGCTTAGAACAAAAAATTGTTACATTAATTCAAGAAGTGGAATTGTTGCCACTATTGGTGTTGAGAATTTAATTATAGTTTCTCTTAAAGATGTAACTTTAATTGCTAATAAAAATAATTCTCAAGATGTGAAAGAATTATTTGAGATTTTAAAAAATCAAAAAAGAGAAGAATGTCATCAAAATCCTAAAACTTTACGCCCGTGGGGAAGCTTTGAAACAGTTGATCTTGGTGATAGATTTAAAGTCAAAAGAATCACTGTTAAATCTGGCGCTTCTTTATCTTTACAAATGCATGAAAAACGCTCTGAACATTGGGTTGTGGTTAAAGGAGAGGCGACTGTTACTTGCGGTGAAAGAGAACTTATTTTGAATGAAGATCAATCAACTTATATTCCCATTGGTGAAAAACATCGCTTAGAAAATAAAGGAAAAAGTCTTTTGGAAATTATTGAAGTACAAACTGGAAGTTATCTTGGAGAAGATGACATTGTAAGGTTTAGCGATATTTATGGAAGATAAAACATGTCAATTTTCCTAATAATTCTTAAGCAAGAATTCACTTTGGCTGGCACGAATTTAGCGAAAATTTTTCAGAATTTTTTATTCTTTTTCATCTCTTTTGCAGTTTTTTTTCTCATCTCACAAAACCAACAAAGCCAAATATTGAGCCCTTATTTAACAATTGATGCAATTTTATTTTGTCTAATTTTTAGCTTAATTTTTTCTAACGGCGATTTTTTATTCGAAGATTTTTCCGACGGAACTCTTGAACAGATAATAATCTCACAACCTAATTTGGAAATTTTTGTTCTAGCAAAAATATTAGGAAATTGGCTAATTTTTTCTTTGCCAATCTTGATTTCTATACCACTTATAAGCATTGGAATTGGCTTGAATCAGAATTTTATAACTGACTTTTTTATTCTCACAACTCTTGCCAGCCTAACTATAAATTTTATCTGTGCTTTTTGCGGATCTTTAAGCATAGCGCAAAATAAAGCTCCAATGATTGCTGTTTTGGCATTACCTTTAATTATACCGGTGTTACTGATTGCTTGCGGAAGCTTTTCTACTACTGGAATTTCTGATGAAGATTTCAGATCTGCTTTAAAAATTTTATTAGGAATTTGTGTTTTTGTGGGATCTATTTGCGTTCTTGGAACAACTAAAATTATCAAAATTGTTTCTGAATAATTTAAGAACCTGTTTAATGAGTTGTGGCGAACTTCTCCCTAATCTAAACCTCAAACTCCATAACAACTTGACCAATTCCTACTGATTCACCTTCCATAAATTTAATCTTCTTAATCACCACATTGTGATCGGTGCGAATTGAATTTTCCATTTTCATTGCCTCAATAACCACAAGCTCTTGACCAGCTTTTACTTCTTCACCTTCCTGCACTTTAAAGCGAATAATTTTTCCTGTAATTGGCGAAGTTAAATTTGCTGGCTTAGCATTTTTCTGAATCTTTGGCATGAATTTGCTAAGTTCAGCATTTCTTGGCGACATTACGCTTACAAAAACATCCGAACCAGAATATTGCAATAAATAACTACCAGTACGATTATTCTCTCTGATTTTTACACCAATTGATTTTTCATTAACTAAACCACGAAATAATTTTTCACCATTATTCCAAGAAGATTTCAGTTCAATTTCTTTCTTATCGCATTCAACTTTAATATATTCGCCAGATTTTTCTAAAAGATTAACTAAATAAGGCTGGTCATCAATCATTACCACCCAACGATCTGATATTTGCTTTTCTCTATCATAAAGCTGTCCAGTAATTTTACCGTTTCTTTCAAAATTCGCTAAAAATATGTGCATTGCGGTGGCGATAAGAACCTCTTGCGCTGCTGAGCTAATTTGATTACCAGAAAATCCTTCTGGAAATTCTTCTTTAATAAAGCTGGTTGAAAGATTTCCACTAATGAATTTTTCATTATGCATTATAGTCTCAAGAAAACTTATATTGTGCGAAACGCCGCCAATAGCAAAGCCACCTAAAGCATGACGCATATGATTGATTGCTTCTTTACGAGTTTTTCCATAAGAACAAAGTTTAGCAATCATAGCATCGTAAAACATGCTTACTTCGCCACCTTCATAAACCCCAGAATCAACGCGCACATTCTCGTTTTCTTGCGGCTCAATATAAAGATTGATTCTACCACTTGAAGGAAGGAAGCCACGAGATGGATCTTCAGCATAAATTCTAGATTCCATCGCCCAGCCTTCCAATTTTATATCTTCCTGCTTAAATGGCAAATCTGCACCAAGAGCAATTTTAATCATCAATTCAACAATATCAGTGCCAGTAACAAGCTCTGTAACAGGATGTTCAACTTGCAGACGAGTATTCATTTCTAAGAAATAAAAATTCTTATTCTTATCCATAATATATTCGATGGTTCCAGCAGAAAAATATCCAACTTTTGCTGCCAAAGCCTTTGATTGTTCATACATTTTTTGACGAGTTTTATCATCTAAAAATGGACTTGGAGCTTCTTCAATAACCTTTTGATTATTTCTTTGAATTGAACACTCTCTTTCGCCTAGACACACAATATTACCTTTTTTGTCAGCAATAACCTGAATCTCAATATGTCTTGGATTTTCAATAAATTTTTCAATAAAAATACGATCATCAGAAAAGCTATTTCTAGCTTCATTTGAGGCAGATAAAAATGCTTCTGACATTTCTTCTTCCTTCCAAACAACTCTCATACCTTTTCCACCACCGCCAGCAGAGGCTTTAACCATTACAGGAAAACCAATTTC
Organism: Rickettsia typhi; assembly: GCA_945906835.1. Taxonomy (GTDB): domain Bacteria; phylum Pseudomonadota; class Alphaproteobacteria; order Rickettsiales; family UBA1997; genus UBA2645. Next base: position 16,436 of record CAMDRL010000004.1, on the reverse strand, counting down.
TTTAGCAATTTTTGTAGCTTCTACATCATCTTTAACAACGCCCATATGACCCGGAACTGTACTAACACCAGCGGCAATTGCTATTTTCTTCGATTCGATTTTATCACCCATCATTTCAATTGAATAAACTGAAGGGCCTACAAAAGTTACACCATTTTTTTCCAAAGCATTGGCAAAAGCACGATTCTCTGATAAAAAACCATATCCCGGATGAACAAGATCAGCGCCAGTTTTTTTGATTGCTGCTAAAATTTTATCAACATTCAAATAGCTTTGCGAAGATGGAGAATGCCCAATATTTACAGCTTCGTCCGCCATTTGTACAAAAAGCGAATTATTATCTGCGTCAGAATAAACTGCGACAGTTTTAATTCCCATTTTGCGACAAGTTTTAATAATACGACAAGCGATTTCGCCACGATTGGCAATCAATAATTTATGTGATCTTTGCATTTATAGGGATTGTTGATTTACTGAATTTACAGATGTTTAATGACACTCTTCTTTAAGGTTTACCATGCTAAATTTGAAGATAAAAAAATCAAACTAAATCTATGAATCAAAATATCATGCCAAAGCTACTTAAACTTTATAAAAATTTGCTTTGGCATGTAGGGGATCCCCGCAAGGCGGGGCGCAACTCTTGTTGCGTAAAAAATAAAGAATATACCAGAGGAACTCTGGTATATAATTATTTAAACCTAACGCGCCTCAATCGCCCAGTTGGAATTTCTTTGTTATTTTTACCATGTCTTTTTGGAATTTTTTTATCATTAAAAAAAGTTGATTTGAATTTAAGCCAAACTCTTTGGACAATATTTTTATTTGGCTCAGGGTCAATAATTATGCGCAGCGCTGGCTGTGTAATAAATGATATTTTTGATCAGAAATTCGATTCTCAAGTTGAACGCACAAAAAATAGACCATTAGCTGCAGAAAAAATTAACCGCTCCAAAGCTTTGATTTTACTGGCTTTTCTATTGATTTGCGGATTATTAATTTTACTACAATTCAACAAAACAACAATTTTATCTGGATTTTTTGCCTTAATTTTAGCCGCAACTTATCCTTTGATGAAGCGCATAACTTATTACCCACAAATATTTTTAGGGCTGGCTTTTAATTTTGGAATTTTAATGTCAGGCTTTGCCATTCTTGAACACATCGATTTTAGCTTCATCATATTATATTTCACTGCCATAATTTGGACATTAATTTACGACACAATTTACGCCTATCAAGATATTGAAGATGATTTAAAAATTGGCGTAAAATCTACCGCCATAAAATTTAGTAATAATCCCAAAAGAATTTTACTATCTCTAACTTTATTAATGTTTTTTAGCATTTCTTATCTTGGCTTTAGAGAATCTTTTGAATTAGGATTTTTTATTATTAATTTTGCCGCTCTTTTTTTATTAGCTCAAAAAATTGCAAATTGCGATTTTAAAAATCCGCAAAATTGTTTAGCTGTTTTTAAAGCTAATTTCTGGATTGGATCTTTAATTTTAATTGGAATTTTTCTTGGATAATGAAAGTTGGATTATTTGGTGGAAGCTTTAATCCACCGCATCAAGGACATCTTCATATTAGCAACTTGGCCATTAAAAAACTTGGGCTAAAACAAATTTGGTGGATTCCAACGGCACATAATCCTTTTAAGGAAAAATCAATTTATGAAAACTATGAAGCTCGTTATAAAAAATGTGAGAATTTAACCAAAAATCATCCAAAAATTTATCTAAAAAAATTTGACGAAATTAAAACTGAAAAATTAATAAAAAAATTACAAAAGAAATATCCGAATTATCAATTTATTTGGATCATGGGAGCGGATAATTTACCCAGATTTCATGAATGGGATAATTTTAAAAATCTGATAAAAATGCTGCCTTTTGCAATTTTTAGTCGTGATAATTTTTTAGCAAAAATTTCTCAAACAAAATCTTTTAAAATTTATTCCAAATTGCAAAGTTCTGATCAAAAATTCCCCCAATTTTTTAGACTAAGAACCAAAACCGTAAATATTTCATCAACAAATCTCAGAAAAAATGTTTAATTATATCGTTGATACACATTGCCATCTTGATCTTGTAGAAAAAAAGGGTTTGCAACTGGAAGAAGTTATAACAAATTCTTTAAATAATCAGGTTAAAATTCTGCAAACAATTTGTACCAGAGTTACTGAAATTGATAAAATTTTAGCTTATACCAAAAAATATGATTTTGTTTATGCCTCAGTTGGAATTCATCCTTGTAATGTTGTGGAAGAGCCAAAAATAACTGCCGATGAAATTATAAAAATTTGTTTAGAAAACCCCAAAATCATTGGAATTGGCGAGACTGGATTGGATTATTTCCATGATAAATCCTCAATTGAGCAACAAAAAATAAGCTTTATTGAACACATTAAAGCTTCTCAAGAAACTAACCTGCCATTAATAATTCACAGTCGTGATGCTGATTTAGAAATGATGGAGATATTGGATTCTCAACAAAAAATTAAGAAATTTCCTGCTTTATTACATTGCTTTTCAAGCTCCACAGAGTTAGCAAAAAAAGCTTTAGATTTGGGAATTTATATTTCTATTTCAGGAATAGTTACTTTCAAAAACGCTGTAGAATTACAACAAATTGTTAAATCTTTGCCGATTGAGTCATTATTGGTAGAAACAGATTCACCTTATTTAGCACCAGTTCCAAATCGTGGTAAAATCAATCAGCCAGCTTTTACAAAATATGTTGCAGAATTTATCGCTGAATTAAAAGGCTTAGAAAATGCAGAAGTTATTTCAAAAACTACTGAGAATTTCTTTAAAATATTCACTAAAGCTAAAATCCTAAGCTAAAAATATTATGAAAAATAATCATTTTATGGAAAGGGCTTTGCATCAGGCAAAATTAGCTTTTGAAAATAATGAAGTTCCAGTAGGTGCAATTATTGTTGAAGATGGAAAAATTATTGCTGAAAGTCATAATAAAAACATTTCTTTAAAAGATCCCACCGCCCATGCTGAAATTCTAGCCATAAGACAAGCCTCTTTATTTAAAAACTCACATCGCCTTGATAATTGTGATATTTACATAACTCTTGAACCTTGTCCAATGTGCGCTTCGGCAATATCTTTAGCAAGAGTCAGAAGAGTTTACTATGCCGCATCCGATCAAAAATTCGGCGGAGTTGAAAATGGTCCAAGAATATTTCACAGTAGCTCTTGCCATCATAGACCTGAGATTTATTCGGGAATTAATGAAGAAGAATCTAAGACATTGCTGAAAATTTTCTTTAAATTAAAGAGATAATCTTACATAAAGTTAAATCACCAGTCTGATTGCTGCGCAATCATCCATCCTCTTTTTCAAAGAGGGCTTGCCGCTTTTAGCTCTCTTTGATAATTGCTTTAGCAATTGCAACTCATTCCTTTCAAAAATAAAAGGTTTATGAGTAAAAAGAGGGTGGATCAAATGCGCCAGCATTTGAGATGAGTGATTTATCTCCAACCAGAAAATCACTTTTTTGAATTTTCAATGTTTCATGTGAAACAATTTGACAGAAAAAAAATAAGATCTAATTTTAGAAAGTAGATTTTACTAAAAACTAAAATAATCTTATGAGTCATCATCACAAAAGAGCACAGGTTTTTTCTATTGTAAATCAAAAAGGTGGAGTTGGAAAAACCACTACTGCCGTCAACCTTGCCACAGCTTTTGCAGCCATAAAAAGAAGAGTTTTGATAATAGATCTAGATCCGCAAGGTAATGCCAGCACTGGCTTTGGCATTAGTCAATCTCAAAGACAAAAAACAATTTATGAAATTCTAATCGGAGAATGCTCAGCAAAAGAATCAGTAATACCAACCAATATTCCAAACTTAAACATTATAACTTCAACTGTTGATTTATCAGCGTGCGAAATTGAATTAGTTGGATTAGATAATCGAGAATTTATTTTGCGAAAAGCTTTAGCTAAAGTAATTCATGATTACGATTATATTCTGATTGATTGCCCACCATCTTTAGGTCTCTTAACAATTAATGCCTTAACCGCTTCTGATTCAGTATTAATTCCATTGCAATGTGAATTTTTTGCTCTTGAGGGATTGAGTCATTTATTAACAAGCTTAGATTTAGTTAAAGATAATTTAAATCATAACTTAAGAATTGGCGGAATTATATTAACTATGCATGATCGTAGAAATAAATTAACAGAGCAGGTTGAGATTGATGTTAGAAGCTTTTTAAAAGATAAAGTTTTTAAACACTCAATTCCTAGAAATGTTAAAATGTCAGAAGCTCCTTCGCACGGACTTCCTGGTATTATTTACGATTCTAAATGTACAGGATCTGTAGCTTATATTAAATTAGCCAAAGAAATATTATCCAAAGAAGAGTCTTCTAAAAAATAGTTTCATGTGAAACATTAAATCAAAATTACTTATGAAAGAACCAGCCATTCAAGAAAAAAAATTAGGTCGCGGATTGTCAGCTTTGCTTGGCGAAAGCAAATCTAAAAAGGTTGATAATATTCAAAGTGAAAATGTAAGGTCAGGAGAAATGGTTGAATCAATTTCGGTAAATAAAATTATTGCTGGAATATATCAACCAAGAAAAACTTTTAATCATGATGAAATCTACGAACTAGCAAACTCAATTAAAGAAAATGGCTTAATTCAACCAATCATTTTACGCAAAGCTGATGATGAAAATCATTACGAAATTATAGCTGGCGAGAGAAGATTTCGCGCCGCAAAAATTGCTGGCTTTACTAGAATTCCTTCAATTGTTAAAAAATTAAATAATCACGAAGCTCTTGAGCTGGCTATTATTGAGAATGTTCAAAGATCTGATTTGTCTTTAATTGAAGAAGCTGCTGGATATAAACAATTAATTGAAGAATTTTCTTATACACAAGATCAGATTTCAAAGAGAATTGGAAAGAGCAGAAGTCATGTTACAAATCTTTTAAGATTATTAACATTACCTCAAATTGTTAGAGAGCTGTTGGATAAAAAATTAATTTCCATGGGTCACGCCAGAGCGATTATAAATTCTAACGATCCAGAAACTTTAGCAAAAAGAGCAGCTAATGAATCTTTAACTGTTAGACATGTTGAAGATTTAGTTCGTGATGAGAAAATTGAAAAAGTAAAAAATAATACACTTTTAGTTAGAACAGAATCAAAAATAAGATTTGTTAATAGCCAAGAATTAACTAGAATAGAAAGTGAATTATCTGAAATTCTCAAAACTGAGGTAAAAATTTCTTATAATTCTTTTAAAAATAACGGAAAAATTACTATTAAGTTTTCTGAATTAGAGGAAATTCAACAATTAATCGAAAATATAAAAAAATAATAAAATGACACTAATTCCACATTCTCACTTATCGGAAATTGAAAATTACAAACCTGGAAAGGCAAAGGTTGGCGGCAAGGATAAAGTAATAAAATTATCATCAAATGAAAATGCTCTGGGATCAAGCCCCAAAGCACTCGATGCTTATGCCGATCATATTAAAGATGTTTTTCGTTATTCTGATGGCTCTTGCTCTGAACTTCGCGAGGCAATCGCTAAAAAGAATAAAATTGATGCAGAAAGAATTGTTTGTGGTGCTGGTTCAGATGAGATCTTAGCATTTCTAACTACAGCCTTTGCTGGTATTGGCGATGAAGTTATTTATAGTGAATATGGCTTTTTAATGTATCCAATTTCAGCTAAAAGAGTTGGCGCTAATGCTGTAAAAGTTAAAGAGAAAAATTTTAAAACTGATATTGATGCTATTTTGGCTGCAATTAGCAATAAAACCAAAATTATTTTCATTGCCAATCCCAATAACCCAACTGGCTCTTACTTAAATGAGTGTGAAATTAAAAAATTAATTGAAAAAACTCCCAAAAATATCCTCATAATTCTCGATCATGCTTATGAAGAATTTGTCATGGAACATGATTATCCAAATGCCATTAAATTAGTTAATGAAAATTCTAATGTTGTTGTAACCAGAACTTTTTCAAAAATTTATGGATTAGCTAGTTTACGCCTCGGGTGGTGTTATAGCTCATCTGAAATTGCGGAAATTTTAAATAAAGTTCGTGGCCCTTTTAATGTTGGTGGACCAGCACAATTTGCTGCCAAAGCAGCTTTGGAAGATGAAGAATTTTTTCAAAAATCAATTTCTCATAATAAAAAATGGCTAGAAATTTTCTTCACAGAATTTGCAAAAATTGATAAAATCACGGCTCGTCCATCTATCGCAAATTTTATTTTGCTTGATTTTGGCGATATTGAAACATGCCAGAAAACTAATCAGGCTTTGCTTGAAGAAGGAATAATTCTTAGGGAAATGCAGGCTTATAATTTACCAAGTTGTTTGAGAATGACAATTGGCACGCAGGAAGAAAATTTGCATCTGTTAAACATTCTAAAAAAGATATAATGAATCTTAGCTCATCAGATTGGCAATCTTTTACATATTACGCATTAATTCTGCTATTTTTGTTTACGGGATTAATTTCACGCCAAGATTTGCCTTTTAGTAAAATTTTCAAATATTTATCAATATGGCTGGGAATCGCAATTATCATAATTTCGCTTTATAGCTATCGTTATGAATTTTATGATTTTAAAAATCGTATTTTAGGAGAAATAAATCCTTCCGCTGCACGCATTAATGAAGAAGGGCAAATTTCCATCAATATCTCGCGAGATGGACATTTTTATATGGATGTCAAAGTCAATGGCGCAATGGTAAAATTTATGGTGGATACTGGCGCCAGCGATATTACGCTGAATTTGAATGATGCTAAAAATGCTGGAATTGATGTTGAAAATCTTAACTTTAACAAACGCTATCAAACCGCCAATGGAATATCTTTAGGGGCAGGCGTTATTTTAAAAGAAATGGAAATTAGCGGCGTGAAATTTAGGAATATGTTGGCTTCAGTAAATAGCTCCAATATGGGAGTTTCTTTGCTTGGAATGAGTTTTCTAAAACAATGTAAGAAATATGAATTTTATCAAAACCGCTTAGTTCTTACCTTTTATTAGTTTTATCTTGTGTGATTAAGAGCTTTGTTATTATACACGCAAATCAAACTATCGGCTAATCTTAAAGTGAATTGTTTTCCAACTACAGGAACTACCACAAAACCATCCCGAATTATATAATTTAAAGGCTGCTCATTACCATGGACATCGGCTAAACTAATTGATGGAACAATTAAGTTGTCATTAGAAAATTGAAAGAATGTTTCTTTAGTGTCGTCATAAACTTTTGATGGCATGATATTATCAGAAGTGCCCGCCAAACTAAAATCAAAATTTAGATCAGAACCTTCAAGATTTCTACTAATAATTCCTGACAATCTTTCATCAACTCTGGATTTTGGAGCAGGAGTTCTGATGATAGATTTAGTAGGAGCTACAGGAGTTGCCACCGCAACAAGATTTGGAGTTGATAATCTTGGTGGAATTGGCAGAGGCTGCCCAACTTGTGGATAGAAGAATCTCACAGTGTAAACCAATTCTTCATCGGCTTTTCCATCATATTCACCAGATCTAATATCAAAATGATAAGTTCTTTTATTGCTGATGATCGTCATGTTAGTATGTCCAGCAACTTCAAGAGGTCTAACAAATAATCTTTTGCCCGCGGGAGTTAAGCGCCACGCGAAAGCTTCACCAATTGAGATCATTTCAATTTCTTCATCTTCAGCAAATTCAATGAATGACTGATAGCCATAGTAAAATTTTAATTCATAAACCTCATTAGAATTATAAACTAAAGTTCTAATTCTGGAATCAGTTGTGACGGGAGCTTGTTGAGAAAAAGCTGTGGATAAAAAACTAAAAGAGAAAAATGAGAATATAAAAAACTGCAGTAAAAAAACTTTTGAATATCTTGTAAAAGACATCAGGAAGCTGATTAATTTTGCCACTATTTTGATATTCTTTTTTATCACTAAAATTATAAATTTGTTAACAGATTTTGAAGGTTAATATTGGAAAACCTCTTCTGCAATTAGATATTTACTAACTTGAAATCCAAGAGGATTAATTAACCTTTCTTCCATGGTTATATTCACGTTGGTAAAATAAAAAGTCATAGTAATAACTTCATCCTTTGTTTCTGGCTTGGCGATAGGATTTTCTAATTGTTTGAATATACGAATTTGTGCAGTGTTATTATCGGGGAATTGAATTGATTTTATTCTCACGCCAATTTTTGAATCAACGCCTAAATCTTTAGCTCGAATACGATTACGAAAATCAGCATATACTCCTGGAGCTGAAAATAATCTTACCTTATCAACATCCAATTTATAAGTCTTTGGATCATATCCACTGGCAGCGTGAATGAACTGATTGATAAAATATTTACGAACCATTTGATCGCCAGTAAAATTTTGCGATGTTAATTGATCAACAATTGTAGCAACCCCAGTCTTCTCTTCAACCTCTATCACATAAGGCTCTAAAGACTTTGATTCCATAAGATTTTTAACGAAAATTACTGCAACAGCAACTGAAATCATCGAAATTAATGTCAAAAGAAAAAGTATATTTCTTTGCACCACAACGATTTGATAGCGATTTGAATACCAACTTTTAATTTTTAGCTTATTTTTTTTATTTGGTTTCTCTGCTTCTGGCATGCTTTAGAAAAAATTTATTAGCAATTTTTACATCATTTTTTTAGATTTATTTTACGCAAAGTAAACATCTTGATTAATAATATCAAGATGTTTTAATGCGCCTGCCTTCCTGCTTTGACAAGCTTTTTATATATTAAATTTTAGCAATGCCATTTAGCGATCAAGAAAAAATTTCTATGTCAGAAAAACTAGAACAACTGAATTGGTTGTTAGTTTTTATGATCACAGTTTTGTCTTCTATTGGATTTTTAATGTTATATTCCGCTGGTGGCAGCAGTTTTAAACCTTGGCTTATAAAACAATTAGCCTTTTTCAGCATATTCTTTGTTGTGATGATTTTTATTGCAATTACCGATATAAAAATCTGGTTTAGATTATCTTATTTATTTTATGCTATTGCCTTGGCAATGGTTATTACTGTTGATGTCATGGGTCATAATGCCATGGGCGCAACTAGATGGTTTCGACTTGGGCCACTGACAATTCAGCCTTCAGAGATTATGAAAATTTGCACCGTCTTTGCTTTAGCTCGTTATTTTTACAATATCGAAGCTGATAAAATTGGTAAAATAAAATTTTTAATTGTCCCAATTTTGATGATAGCAGTGCCCGTATTTTTTATATTCGTACAACCAGATCTGGGAACCGCAGCAATTCTGGCTTTAGTGGGGGTGTCGGTTTTATTTTTAGCAGGTGTAAAAATTTGGAAATTTGCTTTGGTGGGAACTGCAGGATTAATAGCAGTTCCATTTTTATGGATTTTTGTTTTATATGATTATCAGAAACAACGCATTTTGACTTTTCTGAATCCTAATAATGATCCTTTGGGAAGCGGCTATAATATCATTCAATCTAAAATCGCCATTGGCTCTGGCGGAATCACTGGAAAAGGCTATTTGAACGGCACTCAAGGACAATTAAATTTCTTACCTGAAAAACAAACCGACTTTATTTTTACTATGCTTTCAGAAGAATTGGGCTTCATTGGCAGCGTATTTACAATTGCAGTTTACAGCGTAATCATTGGTATTGGTATATATATCGCCATGTCAACTCGCCATCAATATGGTCGTTTATTAACTATGGGAATTGTTAATATTTTCTTCGTTCACATGTTTGTAAATATTGGAATGGTGACAGGGTTACTTCCTGTTGTGGGTGCGCCACTTCCTTTGATATCTTATGGTGGAACAATTACTGCATCAATGTTGATTGGATTTGGATTGGTTTTAAATGTAGATTTGAATAAGAATTTTGATTTTAAGATGAAGTAAGTTAACTATTCATCATCATCCTTCAAATCATACTCTTCCAACAGCTTTAAATCAGAAGATTTCTTCCCCTCAATTCCTAATTCAGAAATATTTTTTATTGCCGAATAAACACCGCGATTAAGATTTTTAGTCAACTTTCCATAAGACGACAAAGCTTTATTCAAAGACTTGCCAACCTCTTTTGACTCTTTAAACACCAAAGCCACGCCATCAAGCAATTTCATCACTTCAATCTTCAAATTCTCAATATTTTTATCTTGCTTAATGCGATCAATTACAAAACGCGCTTGTGATAAAAAATTAATTAAACCAATTGGAGTTGCCAAGATAACTCCGCGCTCTAAAGCCTTTTGTTCAAAGCTTCCGTCAATCTCTCTAATAATCTCCAACATTTTTTCTGTTTGCAAAAACATCACAATAAAAATTTTATAATCTGACTGATTTTTACTGCGCAATTCTTCAAATAAAAACTTGGTGTAATCCTTTCTGCACAAGCTTTCCAAATGCCTTTTGAAACTATCTTTTATTTTACCCAAAATTATTTTCTCTTGCTCTAAATCGCCAATTTTTCTTACTTGTTCAAGCTCTAAAAAATGGGGAGAAGATTTGCTATCAATGACTGCAATTTGATCGTTTGGGAAAAATAAAATTGCATCTGGTCTTTTAGATTCGGGATTGTCGCCGTTAATTGCGCTGCCAAAATGTGATTGCAATACATAATCTCCAGCAGATTCAAGGCTAGATTTTTCTTTCAATCCCGAACTTTTTAAAATATTTTCAAGAGTAATTTCAGCCGTTCTACCAGAAGATCCTGGACTTAATAAAGCGTTTTTAACTGAAGCGCTTTCATCAGCAGATTTTTTTACTTCATCTTTTAAAGCCATAACTTTTGCGGTTACGCTTTCAAAATCTTTAAATAAATTTTCAGTAATTTTTTTGATATTCTCCTGCTGATTGATGCTAAGTAAATTTTGCTGCTCGTTATTTTTCTTAATCAACTCTTCTGAAAGTTGAAATAACATAGTTTCTTTATTCTTATTCCATTCATCTTTTTGATTCTGTAACTCTTGCGCTGTTTGCTTCAAAAGTTCATTACGCTTTTCAAATTCTAAAATTTTATGACGCAAAACATTGCTTTCTTCAGCTAATTTATTTTTCTCTTCTCGTAAAAAATTTATCTCACTTTGTGCATGTTCATATTTGCCTTTGAAAGAACTTAATTGACGATTTTCTTCCAACAAAAGCTCAAATTTTTTATTTTGCTCTTGTAACTGAGCAAGAAGATTTTTAAATCTCTCATCAGAAACTAAATTTTCTGATTGCAGATTTTGCAAATTTTTATTCGATCTAAAAAAAAAGATACTAGTTGCGACTAGAACTAGAGATATTACTGTTAGAATTATTTCCATATTTATTAGTTTATTATAAAAGCATTCGGCATTACTTCTGAATAAATACATTAACCCACTTTAAACATGACAATACAAGAAATAAAACCACAAATTCTTTGCGCCATACCTTTGCGAGATTCAGTGGTTTTTCCTCAAATGACCACAACAATTTTAGTCGGTCGTGAAAAATCAATTAATGGAGTTGAGGAAGCTAAGCGTTTAGGCGCACATATTTTTGTAGTTCTGCAAACTAACCCCGATCTTGATGATTTTGAAGAAAAAAATATTTATAAAACAGGTGTAATTTGCAAAATAATAGAATCCATCAAAACAGTTGATGGAACCCTTAAAGTCATTATTCAAGGATTATTTAGAGCAGAAATAAAAAGCACTTCCAACTCACAAAATTATTTCACCTGCGAAGTTAATATTATACAAGATGAGAAATTTATTCCTGATGCCAAAAATGGCAAAGAAGTTCTTGGCTTAATCAAGGGCTGCATTGAAAATTTTAGTAAATATGCCGCTTTTAACAAAAGAATTTCTTCTGAAACTTTAGCCTCTTTAGTTAAAGTTGGATCACCTTACGATATTGCTCACATAATTGCTGCTCACTTAAACAGCAAGAGTTCTGATAAACAGAAAATTCTTGAAGAAAATAACTTAACCAAAAAACTTTATAAAGTTTTTGAAGTGTTAAAAACCGAAATTGAAATTGTTCAATCAGAAATTCGTATCAATAAATCAATTCAAGATAAAATTGCCAAAGCGAATAAAGACCTATATCTAAACGAGCAATTAAAAAATATTAGAAAAGAATTAGGGCAAGATGAAGAAAGTGAAATTAAGGAATTATCTGCAAAAATTGCTAAATTAAAACTACCTGAAGAAGTTGCCAAAAAGTGCAAAGTTGAAATTGCCAAACTTGAAAAAATGAATCCTTTTTCATCAGAATCTGGAGTGGTGCGTAATTATCTCGATTGGATTGTAACTATTCCTTGGAGCGAAAAAACCAAGCCTAGCAATAATCTAGATAAGGCTCACAAAATTTTAGATCAAAATCATTTTGCTTTAGACAAAGTTAAAGATCGTATTTTGGAATTCATCGCAGTGCAGATAAAAACCAAAGCTATGCGTGGTCCAATTTTATGTTTAGTTGGCTCTCCGGGAGTTGGAAAAACATCGCTTGCCAAATCAATTGCTGATTCACTAAATCGCAAATATGTTAAAGTTTCTTTAGGTGGCGTGCGTGATGAATCTGAAATTCGTGGACATAGAAGAACTTACATCGGATCAATGCCTGGACGCATTATTCAATCAATGAAAAAAGCTAAAACCGTTAATCCTTTAATGTTGCTTGATGAGATTGATAAAATGTCCCATGATTTTCGTGGAGATCCTTCTGCGGCACTTTTGGAAGTTTTAGATCCTGAACAAAATTCTATTTTTTCTGATCATTATTTGGAAGTTGATTATGATCTTTCACAAGTAATGTTTGTTGCTACAGCCAACAGTCTTGCCAGTATTCCAGTTCCACTTCGTGATCGCATGGAAATCATTAAACTTGCTGGCTATACTGAAAATGAAAAATTACAAATTGCTAAAAAACATTTGATCAAAAAACAACTTGAAGAAAATGGCTTGAGCGATAAAGAATTTTCTATTTCCGATGAAGCAATTTTAGTTTTAATCAGACAATATACTTTTGAAGCTGGCGTTAGAAATTTAAATCGTGAACTGGCTAATTTAGCGCGCAAAACCGCTAAAGAAATTGTGACAAAAAAATCCAATTCTTTACATTTTACCAAAGCAAATATTCAGAAATTTGCTGGAGTTGCTAAACATAATTTTGGAATTGCCAAAGAAACTAATTTAGTTGGAGTTACAACTGGACTTGCTTACACTGATTTTGGAGGCGATTTACTTGATATTGAAGCATTAAAATTTGAAGGCAGCGGTAAAATTCAAACCACTGGAAAATTGGGCGATGTGATGAAAGAATCAGCTCATGCCGCTTTAAGCTATACCAGATCTATTGCCGATAAATATAAAATTGATGCAAAAAAATTTAGCAAATATGATTTTCACATTCATGTTCCTGAAGGCGCCACTCCAAAAGATGGACCTTCTGCTGGCGTAGCTATTTGCGTAGCTTTAGTTTCTTCCATTACTGGGCTTCCAGTAAGAAAAGATATTGCCATGACAGGAGAAATTACTTTAACTGGCAAAGTTTTAGAAATTGGAGGATTGAAAGAGAAGCTATTGGCAGCACTTCGGGGTGGAATTAAAATAGTTTTAATTCCTGAAAGTAATAGAAAAAATCTTGCCGACATGCCAAAAGAAGTTTTGGATCAACTTACAATTAAGCCAATAAAGACAGTTTCTGAAGCTTTGAAAGAGTGTTTAGTAAAAACCAAAAACTAAAATGTCTCGGGAAAAAGAATATAATAAACAAATTCATATCATCGCAGGGCCAAATGGTGCAGGCAAAAGCTCACTTGCTCGCGTCACACTTTTGCCTGATTTTCTAAAAAGTAATGAATTTGTGAATGCCGATGTAATTGCTAAAATTTTATCTCCTGAAAACCCTGAAGAATCTGCCATAAAAGCTGGTCGTTTAATGTTAAAAAGAATGGAGTTTCTTTTAGAACAAAATATGGATTTTGCCCTTGAAACTACCCTATCCGCAAAAATTTATATCAAATTCATCCACAAGGCAAAATCAATGGGTTATAAGGTGAATTTATTTTTCTTAAAACTTGAAAATTATGAACTTGCACAAGAAAGAGTCTTGACTAGAGTAAGCAAGGGTGGTCATAATATTGAACCAACCGTAATTCATCGTCGATTTTTTAGAGGTCTTGCCAATTTAAAAGATTTTTTAGAAATTGTTGATACCGCGATAATCTATGAGGCAAGCGCACTTGAGCTAATTGAAATTGCTAAAAAAAGCGAAAATCAGCTAACTATTCTTAATCAAAATTTGTGGAATAAAATTTATGCGTAGCGAAGAAGTTCTTAAAAGAGCCGAAGAGGGCATGAAAGAAAGCAATAAAATTCTGATCAGAGAACTTATTCATGATCTGGAAGAAAAAGGTATTTCTCCTGTAATTGGGGTTGATGGTGAAGTAAAAAAATTGAAAATTGCTTGTAAAAGTGAGCTTGATGATTTTGAAAAAGAATTAAAAAAATTTGGATTGGAAAAATCTGATTTTTGTTTACTTGAAGAAGATTCTGCAAAATCCTCTTCAAACAGCGTTTATCCAATAGCGAGCAATATAATTTTAGTTCACAAAGTTTCTGCTAAAATTAAAAAATATAAGGCTGGCAATAATTCCCACTGGATCACTGATTTTCATCATGATTTAGAAAATAAATTTTTTACAAATTAATCCCTTTAAAAAAATCCTTAAAAATCTCTAAAACGCAATGCAAGATAACAAGAACATCATTTTAGCTACTTTATTTTCTGCAATTATTTTACTTGGCTGGACTTGGTTTTATGAAAAACCAAAAGCAGAAAAAAAAGCTGAAGCACAAAAAATTTTAATAGCACAGCAAAATTCAAATAAAGTCATTGAATCACAACCGCAGCCAGTTCAAGGCGAAACCGCAAATAATCTGCAACCAAATAAAACCGAAGAAGCAATTTTAACCGTTAAAAATCGCGGCGAAATTTTATCTGAAACCAAAGAAAATCGTATAGAAATCTCTAACGAAAATCTACATGGATCTATTTACCTTGAAGGCGCACGCTTTGACGATTTAACTTTAGCTAAATATTTTGTAACTTCAAAAAAAGAAGAAGAGGTTAAACTTTTTTCTCCTTCTCAAAGCAAAGAAAGATATTTTGCTGATTTCGGCTGGATCAGCTCTGACAGCTCTTTGGAACTGCCAAAACCAAATACAATTTGGAAAAGTGATTCCAAAAAACTTACTTCAGAAAGTCCAGTTGTTTTATCATGGAAAAATAGTCAGAATATTGAATTTTTAATCAAAATTTCCCTTGATAAAGATTATATGTTTGCCATTACGCAATCAGTAAAGAATAACTCTGGCAAAGAAATATCTTTAGCTTCTTACGGCAGAATTAATCGCGTTTTAAATGAGTTACAACAATCAAATTACATTCTTCATGAAGGCGCAATTGGCGTGTTTGCGGGTGTTTTGCAAGAAACCACTTACAAAGATTTAATTGAAGAAAAAAGCCAATCTTTTGAAGGCAAAGATGGCGGCTGGCTTGGCATCACTGATAAATACTGGCTTAGCTCGATCATACCAGATAAAAAAATTATTTATAAAAGCAATTTCAGCAATAATTTAGCTAATCATAATAGCATTTTTAACACTGAATTTGTTGGGCAAGAATATAAAGTTGCGCAAAATGAAGAGTTGAATTTTGATCATCATCTTTTTGCCGGGGCCAAGAAAGTAAAGCTTTTGGATAAATATTCAGAAGAATTTGACATTCCACTTTTTGATCGCGCTGTTGATTTTGGTTGGTTTTATTTTTTAACCAAACCTTTCTTTTTTGTACTTGATTTTCTTTACCAATTTTTAGGAAATTTTGGTTTAGCAATTTTGGCTATGACGGTTATAATCAAGCTATTACTGTTTCCAATGGCAAATAAATCTTATTTGGCAATTGGCAAAGTAAAAAAATTACAACCAAAAATTGATGCTATTAAAGCAAAATTTAAAGATGACAGAGTTGCTTTAAACCGTGAAATGATGGAACTTTACAAAAAAGAAAAAGTTAATCCAGCGTCTGGATGCTTGCCAATTTTAGTTCAAATTCCAATTTTCTTCTCACTTTACAAAGTACTTTTCGTGGCATTAGACATGCGCCAAGCTCCTTTCTATGGCTGGATTCACGATCTTTCTGCGCCAGATCCAACTACAATTTTTAACTTATTTGGCCTATTACCATTTCAACCAAGCGCCGCTTTCACCATAGGCATTTGGCCAATCTTGATGGGCGTTACCATGATTGTTCAACAAAAACTAAGCCCAATGAGCTCTGATCCAACACAAGCTAAGATTTTAAAGTTCATGCCTTATGTCTTAACTTTCGTTTTAGCGGCGTTTCCTGCTGGGTTGGTGATTTATTGGACTTG
>CAMDRL010000003.1 GCA_945906835.1 Rickettsia typhi | reverse complement strand
CGCAAAACCATGTATGTTTTAAATACTCTACGCTTACGCTTCGAGTATTTAAAACATACATGGTTTTTCTTTATGAGAAAATTGATTTATTGCTAAAATCTAAAAATGATTTTAGGGATTTGTGGGACACAAGATTATTTTGACAGCCTAGAATATTTTGTGTTCCAGAAAATATTTTGATGGAAAGGTTGGTGATTAGAGTTTGGAATTGAGTACTTCAGTGGGGACTAAGTATTCTATAGATTGAAAAAACTTTTGTCCCCCTCTTTAATCCTTGAATAACAAGGGTTTATGAGGTTTTAATAATTTCTTAACCGGACAGTAGTGATTTGTAATGCCGACTTATGTTTGTCAAAAGTCACAGAAATTAAAAAATCTAAAATTCTAGCAAACAAAGGTTGGGTTTGCAAAACCCGACCAGCAGAGAGTTCGAGATAAAGTTAAAAAGATAAATGCAAAGCCTTAACCTGACAAAATTCCTCAATCCCCAAATGCGAACCCTCTCTACCAAACCCCGAATGTTTAATTCCTCCAAAAGGTGCAACTTCTGTAGCAAATGAGCATTCATTAATTGCCACCATACCATATTGCAAAGCTTGAGAAACTCTCCAAATTCTGCTATTGTCATTGGTATAAAAATATGAGCCAAGCCCGTAATTGGTGTGGTTTGCCAATTCAATAACTTCTTCTTCACTTTTGAATTTATAAATTGCCGCTATGGGTCCAAAAATCTCTTCTTTAGCTAAATCCATTTCGTGCGTGGTATTACTTAAAACCGTGGCTGGAAAAAATTTCCCTTGAAGTTTCTTACCGCCAATTTCACATTTAGCACCAAGTTTAATTGCGTTATCAATAAGCCTTTCAACCTTTTCTAAAGAAGCTTGAGAGATTAATGGACCCAAATTTGACAAGCTTTCAAAGCCATCTCCCGATTTCAACTTTCTAACTTCAACCAAAAACCTTTCTAAAAATTGATCGTGAATTTTTTCATCAAGAAAAATTCGATTCACGCAAGTGCAGGCTTGACCAGCATTTCTAAATTTAGCATGAATTAATCCTGCCACTGCTTTTTCTAAATCAGCATCAGAAAAAACTATGAAAGGCGCATTGCCACCAAGCTCCATCGAAGTTAGTTTTAAATCATGGGCGCATTTTTCATTGAGTAATTTTCCAACTCTTGTTGAGCCGGTAAAACTAATTTTGCGAACTTTATTATTGGAGCAAAATTCAGCTCCAATTGGCTGCGCATCTCCTGTAATTACATTAAAAACACCATCTGGAATTCCCGCTTCGTGAGCCAACTGCGCAAGTGCCAAAGCGGAAAAAGGAGTTAATTCTGAAGGTTTTAAAACCACGCTACAACCAGCAGCCAGTGCTGCGGTAGCTTTTCTGGTAATCATTGCGGAAGGAAAATTCCACGGCGTGATTGTTGCCACAACGCCAACTGGTTCTTTGCTTGTGATTATTTTTTGATTTATTTTGGGTGCTAAAATTACATCACCACAAATTCTTTTAGCTTCTTCAGCAAACCATTCCACAAAAGACGCTCCGTAAATAATTTCTCCAAGTGCTTCACTTAAAGGTTTGCCTTGCTCAGTTGTTAAAATTATCGCCAGATCTTTTTGATTTTTTAAAATCAAATCATGCCAATTACGCAAAATTTTTGCTCGTTCTTTTCCAGTTAATTTTGACCATTTTTGAAATGCAACTTCTGCAGCGTCAATGGCGTTTTTTGTATCAGCGGCATTGCAGTTTGGAATCTTGCCAATCAAGGCTTCATTGCTTGGATTAAAGACAGAAATTTTTTCTTTTTTATCAATCCATTTTCCATTAATAAAAGACTGATCTTTGAATAAATTTTTATTTTCTAAATTCATATTTTCCTGATTTTTTTATTTGGAACAAAAGTGTTGAGTTTAGTCATTTGTAGTATTTATTTTAGAAAATCATAACAATTTCTTGTTGTTAATAATAGGGGAATTAATTTTCTTAGCTTCTTTAATGCTTTGTTATTCCCGCGAAAGGGCGAATCCGGCACTGGTCAATCTGGATTCCCGCCTTCGCGGGAATGACAAGAATCAGAATTTTGCTAAAATAAATATAACTATAAATTTTAACTTGATGAATTTAGTATCTTTTAAAGCATCTAAAAATAAGGCTTTCTCGCTTGTTGAAATTTCAATCGTGATTTTGGTGATTGGAATTTTGATTACGGGAACGATGTATGGAGTTAGTTTCCTTGGGAAATATCGTCTTAGTGCGGCGCAAAAATCAACTAAAAATTCACCAGTTGATAAAATAGAAGATTTATCTTTATGGCTGGAACCAACCATGGAAAATAGTATTATCAGCGTTTCTAATGCTAATTCTCCTGAAGATGGCGATGCAATTTCGGCGTGGAATGATGTTAATACGCAGGTGATTAGTAAAATTAATCTGACTCAAAATGTAAGTTCTAAACAGCCAACTTATGTAAGAAAGGGCATTGGTGGCTTGCCATCTTTGTCATTCCAGGGTGATGATTATTTGGTGACGAATCTATCTTCAATAATAGCTGGGAAAAATAAATATACGATTATTGCAGTTTGGCAAGAAAGTGATATTAGTGGTTCTCAAACTATATTTTATCAAGGTGGATCTAGCTGTGATGGCAGCCATGCAGGAATTAATACTGAGGCTGGTTATATAAATGGTTTAGCTTGTGGATCTGGAAATAGCAGGGCTTTTACCTATGAGGCTGGTAAGCCATATGCTCTAATTTACAGGGTTGATAGCTCTCAAACAGACAATGTAATTCTTTATGCTAATGGTCAGAAATATGGTCCTGTTGCAAAAACTATAAATGTTGGGGTAGGAAATAATGTAGTTGGATATGGTGGAGGAAGCTCTTATTTTAAGGGTCTTGTTTCGGAAATTATTGTTTACAATCACGCTTTAAATGATGTTGAGATTGAAGATATCAGAGGATATTTGCGTAGAAAATATGGATTTGGGGCTTGATGAATAAAGCAGCAAGTTTCCCTCCTTTTTAAGGAGGGGCTAGGGGAGGTAATCGTCACAAATTCAGAACTTAAATCTTAGCTCTCAAATTCTCATCAATCGCATCTAAAAATTCTTCAGTATAAAGATAATGCTCAACATGTTTGGCATTATTTCCATGAATACAAACCGCTAAATCTTTAGTCATTTTTCCTGACTCAACAGTTTCAATGCAAGTTTTTTCAAGTTTGTGGCAGAAGTCGATTAACTCTTGGTTGCCATCTAATTTTCCTCTAAATTCTAAACCACGAGTCCAAGCAAATATTGATGCCATTGGATTTGTTGAAGTTGGTTTTCCTGCTTGGTGGTCTCTAAAATGTCTTGTAACGGTTCCGTGTGCAGCTTCAGCTTCCATAGTTTTGCCATCTGGAGTTATTAAAACTGAAGTCATTAAACCTAAAGAGCCAAAGCCTTGAGCCACTGAATCTGATTGCACATCTCCATCATAATTTTTGCATGCCCAGATAAAATTACCGTTCCATTTAAGTGAAGAAGCAACCATATCATCGATCAAGCGATGTTCATAAATTATTTTTTGAGCAGCAAATTTTTCTTTAAAATCTTTTTCATAAATTTCGGCAAAAATATCTTTAAAGCGACCATCATATTTTTTCAGGATGGTGTTTTTGGTTGAAAGATAAAGTGGCCAGCTTTTTTGCAACGCTAAATTGAAGCAAGAATAAGCAAATCCTCTGATTGATTCATCAGTGTTATACATTGCAAGAGCAACTCCGCTAGCCTTAAAATTGAAAACTTCATGCTCAATTAATTTTCCATCAACGCCTTCAAATTTTACTGTAAGTTTTCCAGCTCCCGGAACTATGAAATCAGTGGCTTTATATTGATCGCCAAAAGCGTGACGACCAACAATTATTGGCGAAGTCCAGTTTGAAACAATGCGCGGCACATTTTGGCAAACAATTGGTTCACGAAATACAGTTCCATCAAGAATATTTCTGATGGTGCCATTTGGTGATTTCCAAATTTGTTTTAAATTAAATTCTTTTTGGCGAGCTTCATCTGGCGTGATTGTAGCACATTTAATTCCCACGCCACATTCTTTAATAGCATTGGCGGCATCAATTGTAATTTGATCGTTAGTGGCATCACGGCTTTCTATGCCAAGATCAAAATATTTTAAATTAACATCAACATAAGGCAGAATTAATTTTTTTTTGATTAATTTCCAAATGATACGAGTCATTTCATCGCCATCAATTTCAACTACTGGGTTTTTAACTGTTATTTTTTTCATAAAATAGTTTTTATGGTTTATGTTAAAAGCATCGCCACTCTCTCTTTGTCATTCCCGCGAAGGCGGGAATCTATTTTTTAAAGTCTTACTAGATTCCCGCCTTCGCAGGAATGACAAAGAGAGGGCATTAATGTGAAAAAATATCTGCCGCAGGAAAGCCAATTAAATCAAGCTTAGCACGGGTTGGCAAGAAATTCAAACAATGTTGAAAATCCTCATATCTACCTTCTCTTTTAAGCATTTCATCAAGTCTGATTTTTATTTTATGTAAATGTAAAACATCAGAAGCGGCGTAATCAATTTGTTGTTTGGAAATTTCAACATTTCCCCAATCTGATGATTGTTGTTTTTTAGAAATTTCAATATTTAAAAGCTCGTCGCATAAAGATTTTAAGCCATGAGCATCAGTGTAAGTGCGAATTAATTTTGAGGCAATTTTGGTGCAATAAATATTTTTTAAATCAACTCCAAGATAACGACTAATTACCGCAACATCAAAGCGCGCGAAGTGGAAAATTTTTAAAACTTTTTCATCAGATAAAAGCTTTTTTAAATTTGGCGCTTCGTAATTATTTTGTTCAAATTGCACTAAATGAGCATCGCCATTTCCAGCAGAAATTTGCATTATGCAAAGGCGATCACGATTTATGTTTAAGCCCATAGTTTCTGTGTCTATGGCAATTTCTAAACCTAGATTCAGGTCTGATGGAAGATCGTTTTTGTAGAGGTAATTTGTCATAAATATGTTTAAATTATCTGTTTTAGAAATACTGTACCACTATTGGAAATTTGAATTGTTTTCAACAATTGGTTTGTAATGTTCTTTGGAACTGTCCTTGTTTTTCTTACAGGGGTATTGTGAAACACTACATGATGATGACTTGTTTTAAAGTTTACTTGATAAAATGTAGAAGCTAGTCCCAAAAGATATTTTGAGAATTGTTCGGTGCTCTTAATTTGATTTATTGCTTTTTGATTACCTTCAAGATCTTTGTTCATAAAGCTTCGCCAAACAAAATTTCATTTTGAATTTCATTCATCTGATCAATATTCTTATCAAAAGTTTCTACTTCAATGCCATTATCTTTAGTGATACCAGATTCTTTTAAGATATATTTTGCAGAAATCTTTGATTTTTTGTCAGCATTGGTTGTAAAAAGCTTAATTTTTTTAAAATCAAGAAGCTCCTCATCTTTATATCCATATTTTTTCTGAATATTTTTAGTAAGGTTGGTTTTTGTATTTAGCATTATCAGAGTATTTAATTCTTTTATAATATAATCGCTATGAGTTGTTACAAAAACTTTAATGCCATAGTTAACAAGTCTGGCAATAAGGCAACTAAAAGCCCTTTGATTTGTAGGATGAAGATTTAGCTCTGGTTCATCAATCATTAATAAATCGCCTTTTTTGGCAAAACATTGTAGGTAAAAGTTTATGTCAAGTAGGGCTCTAATTGCGCTTGAAGATTCTGTCATTGAAAATTTCTTACCAGCAATACCTTTTGGATAAAAGCAAATTCCTGAATTTTTTACAACTTTATATCTACCGCCAACAATTTTTTCAAAGGCTTGAAGTATTTGCGGAGATTCTTTGGCCATCTCACTGGTTTTTTTACTAGCTGTTTCAAGATCGCGTATGAATTCAACATTGTCTTCTACTGGCGAAGGATATCTATTCTCAAACATTTCGCGCATTATTAAAAATGGCAGATAATCAGGATCTTTATTGCTATTTTTCTTTTGCTTAGTAAGAGCCTCTATTGCTCTAGTTTGATGAAAACTTAAATCTTTAGAGAAGATTGTTGCACCAGTTCTTTCTGCGCTGGCTATAAATATATCGCTAAAGTATGGCTCAAAAACAATCTTTTGTACCGCTTCTGAAATTTGAAATGTTAAATCTAGATCTTTTTCTGATGTATTGGTAACTAAAATTTCTAAAACAGAAGAATTTTCTTTTTTATTAATAGTCGCAACTGGCTCTTTATTTGCTCCTAAAATTGACTTAAAATAAGGTTTTTCAAAATTAATTTTTTTTGGCTCTTCAGATAAGTTGGCAATAAACTCTGAATTATCAAAAAAACTTTCACCAGAAGCAAAAACTCTGAATAAGTATTCTTTGGCATATTCATCAGAAATTTTTTTTAGATAAAAATTAATTTTACCAAGAAAAATTGAGTTAAGATCAATTTGACTGTTGGTTGATTCTTCTAGAGCTTTTTCAATTGAGTTCTTTATTTCTTTTCTTAATAAGGGGCGCCAAAATTTATAAAATCCATAAATTGAATAAGTAGCATAAGTTTTTCCTGTATTATTTTCTCCACAAAGAATTGTCAGGTCGGACAATTCAATTTTTGTATTGTCAATTAGGCCGATATTATTGAGTTCAAATTTCATTTTTATTCTTTCCATAGTTAAAAACTTCAATGATATTTATTACTTTGTAAATCTTCTCAAAAACTCATCACTAACAAAAGGCAAAGCAGAGTTGATTTCAATCATTTCATCCATCTTACCATTGCAATGTAAAACTATATCACAACCTGCATTTAAAATTGCTTTTGATTTTTCAAAAAAACTTCCTTGCAAAGCCTTCATCGACACATCATCACTCATTAAAATATTTTTAAAGCCAATCTCTTCGCGAATGATTTTTATTGCTGTTGGTGAAATTGTGGCGCAGCAATTTTTATCAATAGCATTAAAAAGAATATGAGCGGTCATGGCAAATTTTTGATCACGCAATTTTGTGAATGGTATGAAATCTGCTTTTTTTAATTCATCTAGTGAAGCTTCAACAACAGGCAATTCTAAATGGCTGTCAGAAGTGCCAAGCCCATGACCTGGAATATGTTTAATAATAGGATAAACATTTTGTGATAAAAGTCCTTCGCAAACTTTTCTACCTAAATCAGCAACTTGATTTGGATCAGTTCCATAAGTGCGATCACCAATTACTTGGTGGGTTTTTTCAGTTAAAATATCAAGCACAGGGGCGCAATCAACATTAATTCCAACTTCACTTAAATCTTTACCAATTTCTTGAAAATTTTTGAATAATTCATTTTTGGCTTTTTCTGGATCTGTTTGGTAAAGGTCGGCAAAATATTGCCCAGCTGGATATTTTTTCCATTCAGGTTCTTTAAGGCGAGCAACTCTTCCGCCTTCTTGATCAACTAAAATCAACACCTCACCACCCATTAATTCTTTAAGTGAATTTGTAAGATTTTTTAATTGCTCTCTATTTTGAATATTGCGAGCAAAAACTATAAAACCAAGCGCACCATTTTTTGAGAAAAAATATTTTTCTTCATCAGTAAGAGAAGTTCCTGAAATGCCGTAAATTACTGGCTTATTGGCATTTTTATTTTGAGAGATTTTTTGTAAGAGAGTCATATTTTTTGTTGAATTACAAAATGCCTTTTGTTGAAGCTATGGCGTCTTTTTTTCTTTCATCAATTTCAATTGCTTGACGAAGTGATCTTGCCAAACCTTTGAAGCAAGATTCAATTATGTGATGGTTATTAATTCCATAAAGATTTTCTACATGTAAATTGCATCCAAATGCGCTGGCAAAGGCAAAAAACCATTCGCGAAATAATTCAGAGTCCATGTCGCCAATTTTATCTCTTTTAAATTCGCATTTCCAAACTGGGTAAATTCTACCAGATAAATCAATAACCACGCGTGTTAAAGTTTCATCCATTGGAATGTAAGCGTGACCATAACGAGTGATGCCTTTTTTATCGGCTAAAGCTTGTTTAAAAGCTTCACCAAGAGCAATGGCGCTATCTTCTGTAGTATGGTGAAAATCAACATGAAGATCGCCTTTAACTTCTAAATTAATGTCAACAAGGCTGTGATGAGAGAGTTGCTCAATCATGTGATTTAAAAAGCCAATTCCAGTATCGATTTTATATTTACCGGTTCCATCAAGGTTGATTTCAACTTTGATTTTGGTTTCTTTGGTGTTTCTTTCAAATTTTGCTGTGCGCATTTTGTAAAAAGTTTATTTAAGTCCGTCATCTTTTATTTAGTCTGTCATCTTGAGCGAAGCGAAAGATCTAATTAAGTTCTTCTCTGGCTTATGATATCTTTCGCTTCAATCAAGATGATAACTTTGTTATTATTTTAAATTCTTAGCCACAAAATCCCAATTAACCAAATGAACCAAAAATGTATCAATATAGCTTGGACGAGCATTTTGGAAGTCTAAATAGTAAGCATGTTCCCAAACATCCATTGTCATTAAAGGCTTAGCATTGGTTGTTAATGGAGTTTCAGCATTGCCAGTTTTTGTAACTTTTAATTTACCATTTTCTAAAACTAACCAAGCCCAGCCTGATCCAAATTGAGTTGTGCCAGCATTTTTAAATTCTTTAACAAAATCTTCAAAAGAACCAAAATCAGCTTCAATTATTTTTAAAAGATCAGCTGAAGGTTTGCCACCGCCATTTGGTTTCATTGAATTCCAATAAAAAGTGTGATTCCAAACCTGCGCTGCATTGTTGAAAATTCCAGCTTTTGTTTTGTCAGCAGCGGAAATTTTAATGATTTCTTCTAAAGACTTTCCTTCTAAATCAGTGCCAGCAATTAAGTTGTTTAAATTAGTTACATAAGCTTGATGATGTTTTCCATAATGAAAATTAATGGTATTTTCAGAAATATGAGGAGCTAAAGCGTTTTTTGCATAAGGAAGTTGAGGTAATTCGATCATTGGATCTCCTTTTTTATTGGTTATTTTAGATGTTGAAAAGCCTTCACCATTTTTCTTAATAGAGTAAAACCTTGTTTTGCAGGCGCTTAAGAAAAAAACTGAAGATAATAAAGTGTTTTTAATGAATTTTCT
This sequence comes from Rickettsia typhi, assembly GCA_945906835.1. GTDB lineage: Bacteria > Pseudomonadota > Alphaproteobacteria > Rickettsiales > UBA1997 > UBA2645. The sequence continues at coordinate 15,015 of CAMDRL010000003.1, read as the reverse complement.
TTTTGACAATTCCATGAAATGTAACTTAGAATTCCCCTCCTTTCAAGTCAATCAACAAACTTAACCATGAGTAAAATTTCTGCAGTAATTGTAGCACATAACGAAGAGAAAAAAATTGAAGCTTGTTTAAAAAGTCTTAATTTCGTTGATGAAATTGTGGTGGTGCTTGATAAGTGTAACGATGGCACAAAAGACATTGTTCAAAAATATACCAATAAAATTATCGAAGGATCCTGGAATATTGAAGGCGAGCGTCGTAATGTTGCATTAAATTCAGCTTCTGGTGATTGGATTTTAGAAATTGATGCTGACGAAAGAATCTCAAAAGAATTATCTGAAGAAATTTTACAAGTTACAAAAAATTTAGAGCCATGCGCCTTTATTGCGCCAATCGCCAATTACATTGGTACCAGATATGTAAAATATGGTTGGCTTAGAACTTTGGGAGTTTTAGAGCGTCAAACTATGCATTATAAAGGTTTGAAAAATTATCACGAAGATAAAGAAATTCATCCAACCGCAGATTTAAAAGCTGAAATAAAATATCTTAAAAATCCCATTACTCATTTGGTCGATGATGATATTGCTGATTTATTAGCGCGATTCAACCGTTATACCACTTGGCGTTCTAAAGATATAATCACCTCTAATGCCATAGAAGAGGGATTTATTAAAAAAGTTGCTACTTTGAAATTAAGATTTTTTAAATCATTTATAGTTAAAAAAGGTTACAAAGAAGGCTGGTTGGGCTTTCTTCTTGCAATTCTTGCTGCCACATATCCAATTGTTTCATATCTTAAAGCTAAAGAAAAATTATCCAAATGAGAATTGTAAATATTATTCTTACTTCAGTAAATGGTGGGGTAGAACAAGCCTTTATTGATTATTTGGTTGCTTTAAAAAATTTAGGTCACGAAATTTTAGCGGTTACAAAATTAGATGCGCCTTATGCTGATGAAGTTGAGAAGTTGGGAATCAAAGTTAAAAAAATTACCAATAATTTAGGATATCACGATATCTTTGCCATTTCTAATCTAAGAAATATTTTGCAAGAATTTGATGCTGATATTGTGATATCTCATGCTGGAAGGGCAATTTCCTTATCTAAAAAAGCTGTTAAAAAAATTACAAATAAGAAGATTATAAAAGTTGCGGTAAATCACAGCATGAATGTTAAAAGATCAATCGGGTCTGATATTATATTATCAGTAAATAAAGAAATTTTTTTTCGCACAATTGATGCTGGTCAAAGAGAAGATTCTAGTTTTATTATTTCTAATGCTATTGATTTAAATGATGCTGACGCAGATGTTCCAAAGGTTAATTTGCAAAAAAAAGAAGAAATAGTAATTGGTGTAATGGGTCGATTAGATGAGTTAAAAGGATTCTATGATGCAATTAGATCAATAAAAATTTTAGAAAAACTTTCTGATAAAAAATTTATTTTGAAAATTGCTGGCTCTGGCTTGATAGAGACTAAGTTGCGTAGCTTGGTTAAGGATTTAGACTTAGAAAATAAAGTTGAATTTTGTGGTTGGATAAAAAGTAAAAAAGATTTTTTTTCTTCAATTGATATTTTTCTTTTGTCTTCAAAAAGTGAAACTTTTGGCTTGGTTTTGCTTGAAGCGATGAAATATTTTAAACCAATAATTTCAACTGATGCAGATGGTCCAAAAGAAATTCTGCGCGATAAGCAAGATGCTTTAATTGTACCCCTAAAGCCATCGGAAAATATTGATGAGAGAATTGCAAATGCTGTAATTGAAATGGTTAATAATCCAGATGCAATGAATCTTATGGTGGAGAATTCTGCTGTAAGAGTGAGAGAGAAATTTTCTTATGAATCTTTGGAGAAGAAGTTGAAGGAGATTGTGGGAAGTGCGGTGATTTAAGATCAAAATAATTCCCAAAATGTAACTATAGCATATTAACTTATTTAAGTAAAAAAATGAATATCGTTAAAGCTAAAAATTTTTTCACAAAAGCATCAATCATTTTTGCTGCTTTAATTTTATTGCAAAATTCTAATATTTTTATTTTTAGCTCACCGGCTAATGCTGAAGATAAAAAACCAGCTCTTATAAATGCTATATCTAGTTCTTATTCTGCTTCCGAAATTGTTGGTATTGAAAAATGGTTTAACGGTAGTGCATTAAAAATTTCTGATTTAAAAGGTAAAGTGGTGTTGGTAGATTTTTGGACATATTCTTGTATCAATTGTTTGCGCACTTTACCTCACATGATTGAGCTTGATAAAAAATATCGCGATAAAGGTTTGGTGATTATTGGTGTTCATGCTCCAGAATTTGATTTTGAAAAAAATCCTCAAAATGTTGCTGCGGCATTGCATAAATTTAAAATTGAATATCCGGTAGCTTTAGATAACGATTTAAAAACTTGGAAAAATTATAATAATCAATATTGGCCGGCGCATTATTTGATTAATAAAGAAGGGAAGGTGGTTTATACTCATTTTGGTGAAGGCGCTTATAATGTGATGGAAAATAATATTAGAGTTTTGCTTGGGCTGGATAAACAAAAAATTGAGGAAAAAGATCAACAAATCTATTCCAGAATTCAAAGTCCTGAAACTTATTTGGGAGCCGAAAGAGGCGAAAGAAATGTTAATGAAGATGCTAAAAATTTTATTTTTCCAAAAGCAATTCCAAACCATCATTGGGCTTTGCAGGGCAATTGGAAGGTTAATGCTCAATTTATAGAATCTAAAAAGGCGGGAGATTCTTTAAAATTTAACTTCATTGCCAAGAAAGTTTTTTTAGTAATGGCAAGTGCTGATGGAAAAGAGGTTAGGGCTAAAATTTTTGTAAATGGAAAGCAGAAAGATTTAGGTGAAGATGCTAAGATTGGTATGGTGAAGGTAAAAAATTCTGAGCTTTATGAGATTGTAAACTTGTCGCAAGGCGGAAATGGTATTGTGGAAATAAAGGCTGAAAATGCTGGTTTGCGTGCTTATGCCTTTACTTTTGGTAACAAATAAATCACCCATCTGACTGCTACGCAGTCATCCACCCTCTTTTTCAAAGAGGGCTTTCCCCGCGCTTTAGCCATCTTTGAAAAAGAGGGTAAATCAATCGCATAGCGATTGAGACGGATGATTTAAATTACTTAAGTATGAACTATACCAAATCTAAAATCTTTAGATATGGGGTATAGATTTATTTTTACGCACCATAAGGTGCGCCCCACTTTGTGGGGATCCCCAATATACCAAATCAAGAAATATCAATAAATTTTAGATTTGGTATATTATTCCCAACATTTCCCAACTCTAACATCAACCTTCAAAGGTACATCCAAAATCACTGCATTTTCCATTTCTGATTTTAAAATCTTTGTTGCCAATTCCACTTCATTTTCTGGTGCTTCAATAATTAATTCGTCATGAATTTGTAGAATAATTTTTGAATTTAAGCCTTTTTCTGTGAATTTTTTATCTAAACAAATCATCGCTTTTTTGATGATGTCGGCGGCGCTGCCTTGAATTGGGGCATTGATTGATAGTCGCTCGGCTTCAGCTCTTATGATTGGATTTTTATTGTTTATTTCATGGATGAAACATTTTCTTCCTGATATAGTTTTTACATAACCAAACTGCCTTGCCAAAGCGATGTAATCTTTCATATAAGCCTCAATTCCGGGATAAGCTGCTAAATATGATTTTATGTAAATGCCAGCTTCTTGTCTGGAAATTTTAAGTTGTTTGGCAAGTCCAAAAGCGCTGATTCCATAAATAATTCCAAAGTTAATCGCTTTCGCTTTCGAGCGCATCGCATCATCAACTTCTTCTTCCTCAATTCCTAAAACCTGACTGGCAGTGATGCGGTGAATATCTTTGCCATCTTTAAAAGCCTGAATCAAATTATCAATTTTTGCCACATGAGCAATAACTCGTAACTCAATTTGTGAATAATCGGCAGAAATTAAAAGGTGATTTTCTTTGGCAATAAAGGCTTCGCGAATTTTTTGCCCTTCTAAACTTTTAATTGGAATATTTTGTAAATTGGGGTTAGAAGAATTGAAGCGCCCTGTAACTGTAGAAGTGGTTGAAAAACTACTGTGAATTCTGCCAGTTTTGGAATTTATTTCTTTTGGTAAAGCGTCAGTGTAAGTATTTTTTAATTTAGAAAATTTACGAAATTCTAAAACTTTGCGAGCAATCTCATTGCCTTCAAATTCAAGCTCTTCAAGCACGCTTGACTTGGTTGAAAGTGCGCCAGTTTTTTTTGATTTTTTGGAAGAAGTTAAATCTAATTTTTCAAAAAGAATTTTTGATAATTGTTGAGTTGAGGCAATGTTGAATTCTTCTCCAGAAATTTCATAAATTTCTTTAGTTAAAATATTGATTTTAGTGGCAAATTCGCCCGATAAATCTTGTAATTTTTTAACATCAATTTTAATTCCAGCATTTTCCATTCTTGCTAGAACCTCTAAAAGTGGTAACTCAAAAGATTGATAAGCAAAATTCAATTTTAAATCAAAAATTCTTGGTGAAAAATTTTTATAAATTTGCCATAAAGCAAAATTTCTGAAAGCAAAAAAGTCAATTCTTTTTTCTTCATCAGAAAAAATTTCCATATCAAAATTTTTACCTTGGCGGGCTTTTTCAAGTTCAGCAAATATTTTTGTGAAGCCAAGCTCCTCAAGGTTTTCATCAAGATTAGTTTCAATTATTTCAAAGAAATTATTTTTGATTGAAGAATTGATTAAGTGATTAATCAAAGAAACATCTTCGTAAATAATATTTTGTGATTCGTAATTAAGAATTTTCAAAAATTCTTTAGAGTTAAAAAATATTTTTTTAATTGAATCATTATGCAAAATTTCTTTTAAAGCATTTAATTCAAAATCGCCTTCAGAAATTTGAGTTGCGACTATTTCAGCTGGTTGTTCATGAAAAGAAAAAAGATCAAAAACCTGATTTTCATTAATTTTTTTATCAGAAATTTTAGCAGAATTTTTGACCTCAAAATAAAAAATTTCTTCTGGATTTTCGTTAATTTTACAAGTTGAAATTGTGATTAAATTCAAGAAATTTTCATCATTCTTTTTTTGATAATCTATTGTAATAACACCATTCAAAGCTGCTTTTTTGATTAATGCAGAAATTGTTTCTGGTGAAGTGATTTTGGTTTTTTTAATTTCTTTGTAAGGTTTTGATTGAGTTATTTTTGTGGTATTTATGCTGTGATTTTGATAAGAATTATCTTTGTTAATTTGAGTTGAATTTGCCGTTTCATTTCCAGTACCAAATTCTTTTTGAACCCTTAAAACCAATGATCTAAAGCCTTGAATTTCTAAAAAAGAAATTAATTTTTGTGGTTCAATATGCTTTATTGCAAGGTCATCAATGGTAATTCCAAGCTCAACATCTTCTCTTAAAGAAATTAAAATTTTGGATAATTTGGCACTCTCTTCACCATCTTTTAAAAGTTGTCTTCTTTTTTCTTGTTTAATTTGATCAAGATTAGCAAAAATATTTTCTAAAGTACCAAATTGATTAATTAATTCAGCCGCGGTTTTTGGACCAATTCCTCTAACGCCAGCAACATTGTCTGAAGCATCGCCCATTAAAGATAAAACATCTAAAACTTTATTTGGTGCTACAAAAAACTTTTCTTCAACTTCTTTGGCGGTAATCATTTTATTTTTCATAGCATCATACATCGAAACCCTGTCATCAATCAGTTGCATCAAGTCTTTATCAGAAGAAACAATTAAAACCACATCACCATCAGCAGAATATTTTTTAGCTAAAGTGGCAATAATATCGTCAGCTTCAAAGCCAATTTTTTCTAAAATTGCTAAATTTAAAGATTCTGCCGCCTCTCTTACAATTGAAAATTGTGGAATTAAATCTTCAGGGCAGGGTGGTCTATTGGCTTTGTAAGCTGGAAAAATGTCATTACGAAATGTTTTAGAGCCAGAATCGAAAACTACTGCCACATGGCTAACTTCTAAGGAGGCTAAAAGTTTTATTAGCATGTTAGTAAAGCCAAAAACCGCGCCAACAGGCGTTCCATCTTTTCTGGTCAAAGGTGGCAAAGAGTGATAAGCGCGAAATACAAAGCCATATCCATCAATAAGGGCGATTTTTTTTGACATTTTTTTGAATAATAAGTTGTTTTTGTTGCCGTATCGGTCTTATTCTTAACCTAGTTTTTCTCCAATCAATCAAAAAATCAAAAAATGTACAGACTTTATCATCATTCAATTTGCCCATTTTCACGCAAAGTAAGAATTCATATGGCGGCAAAAGATATTGGCATTGAATTAATTCAAGAAAATTTCTGGGAAAGAAGAAAAGAATTTATCGCAATTAATTCTGCTGGCACTGTTCCTGTTTTATTCGACAATTCAAATTCTGCCATTATTTGCAACAGTTCAACCATTATTGAATATATTGAAGAAAAGCATACAGAAACTGAGAATTTTTTAGGAGATTCTATTTTAAAAAGGGCTGAAGTTAGAAGAATTCAAAATTGGTTTGATGAAAAATTTCATCAAGAAGTTAGTAAATATGTCTTAAATGAAAGATTTTTCAACCGCTATTTACCGGGAGTAAATTCCCCAAATTCAGAAGTTTTGCGTGTTGCAAGACGCAATTCAAACGCTCATTTGAGTTATATTGAATATCTTTTAGAAGGCAGAAAATATTTAGCAGGAGATGAGGTTTCTGTTGCTGATTTTGCAGCAGCAGCGCAAATTTCAGTTTTAGATTATTTTGGTGATATTAATTGGAATCATTATGCGCCAGCTAAAGATTGGTATAGCTTGATTAAATCTCACAAGTTTTTTAACGAAACTTTAAAGGATAGAATTCCCAATATCACACCTCCAGAATGGTATTCTAAACTTGATTTTTAAACACCAGCCATGATTCAACTTAATGAACAAAAAGCTCAAGAATTTTTACAAAAAAATAACATTGCAAATGGTAATATTAGCAAAGTTGCTGGTGATGCTTCATTTCGTTCTTATTACAGAATTTTTGCTGAAGATAAAAAGTGGATTTTAATGTTTGCGCCACCAAGCAAAGAAAATATTTTACCATTCATCAAGATTGATAAACTTTTGCTGGAACATGGTTTTTCTGCGCCAAAAATTTTTGATATTGATGAAGAAAATGGTTTTATTTTATTAGAAGATTTTGGTGATGACACTTATAGTAAAGTCTTGGCAAGATCAACTCAGAGCCAAAATAATTTAGAGTTAGATTTATATAAAAAGGCTTGTGATTGTTTAGTCGAGATTCATAAAATAGCGTTACCAAAAAATATACCGCTTTATAATGATGATTTATTAATGCGTGAAGTGTTGTTATTTGTAGATTGGTATTTGCCATTCAAAAAAATAACCATCACCGCACCAGAAAGAGAGATGTTTCAAAGCTTATGGCTTGATCTTTTTAAACAAATTAATAAGGAAAATCAGGTTTTAGTTTTGCGTGATTATCATGCTGATAATTTAATGATTTTGCCACAAAGAAAAAATCATCAGCAAGTTGCTTTGCTTGATTTCCAAGATGCGGTAATTGGTCCAAAGGCCTATGATTTGGTTTCACTTTTAGAAGATGCTAGAAGAGATTTAAATGAAGAAAATCGTCAAAAACTTTTTGATTATTATTTAGAAAAATCTGGATGCGATAAATTATCTTTCATAAAAGATTATGAAATTTTATCTTTGCAAAGAAACATCAAGATTGTGGGAATTTTTTCACGCCTTTCAATTCGTGATGGCAAAGAATTCTATTTAACTTTATTGCCAAGAGTATTGAATTTTATTGAAATGCGTGTTTCATCAAATAATCCAATTTTCCTACAAATAGCTAATTTATTAGAAAAATTTATTTAAAATATGGCTCATAAAAAACCTGAAGAACCAACTTCTATATCTGATAAAGAATTTGAAGATTCAATGTTTGATCCAAAAAGTGCTGCTGTTGACTATTTTGAATCAATGGAAAAATCTTCTAAAGATAATACTTCTAAAGAAAATTCTTCTAAATCAGGGCAGTCAAAAATTAATTCCAATGATGCTTCTGACATTGAAAATTTAGAATTGATCACAAAAGTTTTTCAGCAAATTGAAGCAGAAACAGTGGAGGTTGCGGAGATGTTATTTGATTATTTAATTGAAGCTACTGACGCACAAATCATGACGGGAAATATTCCTGCTCATAAGAATCGTAAGATTAATGAGTATGTGAAAATCATGAACCGTCTTTTTAAGTTTTCCCGCGCTGGTTCAGAAGGTGGTTTTAGACTTGTTACTCGTAATACAATTGAAGCTTTAGATAAAAAAACTTACACAATTTCTATGTGTCATGATGGTGGTGCATCATTAGATATTTTATGCGATATTGTGAATTCTGAAAATAGCGCCAGAACCCCTAGAAATAGTGTTAAAATTAAAGTGATACAACAGTTGGCTCCAGCATCTCATTACAAATCTATGGATCAGAAATAATCCAATTATATTCAGGCAATAAAAAAGGTAAGACCTCAATTGAGATCTTACCTTTTTTACTATTTACTTTTTAGAATTTTTACTTCTTTGTTGCTACAACTTTTTTAGCAGGAGCTTTCTTAGCTACAACTTTTTTAGCAGGAGCTTTTTTTGCTACAACTTTTTTAGCAGGAGCTGTCTTAGCTACAACTTTTTTAGCAGGAGCTTTTTTTGCTACAACTTTTTTCACAGGAGCTTTTTTTACAGTTGCCATAATTTTTTACTTATTTATTTGTTAAAATTTTTACTAACGAGAATAGCAATTTCAAACAAAAAAATCATTGGAATTGCTAAGCTCAACTGACTTAAAACATCTGGGGGAGTAAGGACTGCTGCTATTATAAAAATTGCTACAATCCAATATCTTCTCTTTGATTTTAAATCTTCATTTGATAAGAGACCAACTTTAATTAAAAAAATCAACATAATTGGCAACTGAAATGCAATGCCAAATCCGAAGAGTAAGTTTGTGACAAGATGTAAATATTCACTTATTCTTGATTCAAGTGCAATTGGCATAGAGGTCATAGAGCCTTGAATCTCAAAGCTTAAGAAGAATCTAAGAGCTAGTGGTAAGATTAAATAATAGGCTAAAAAAGCTCCAAATAAAAACAAAAAAGGACAGAAGAATAAAATTAATAAAATATTTTTTTTCTCATTTCTATACAGTCCAGGAGAAATGAAAAAATAAAATTGCGATGCAAAAATTGGAAAAGAAAAAAATAAAGCAGAATAAAAAGATAATTTTAGATATGTGACGAAAGCTTCAGATGGGCTGGTGTAGATTAATCTTCTATTTTCTTGATGAAGAGAAATTTCAATAAAAGGTTGTAATAAAAATCTGTAAATTTCTTCTACAAAAAAATAACATAAACAAAATGTGATGAAAAAAAAGATTACACAAAAAATTATTTTTCTACGAAATTCAGATAAATGATTTTGCAATGTCATTTGATTTTGTAATGTCATTTGATTTTGGTTTTTTGATTTAGAAAAAAATTATTTTCATCGATTATAATTTTATTAAAATAAATCTTTCTTGTGGAATTGGAATAGGAGTTATTTGTTTTTTCTGTAATTATATTTAAGAATCTTTTTCTAAGAATGTATCCTTGATAAGATTATCATTTCAAAAAGTACTGATTATAGCTTAGTATGCTATAGTATCTTCATCCTTGATTTTAGGGAGTAAAATCGAGGATCTCATAAAGACTTTATCTCTTAGGACGGGTTCTTAGGTTTAAAACTCACAAGATCCTTGAGCCACAAGTGTCTCAAGGATGACAAGTTTATTTAGCGATATTGTGCAATAATCACTCAAAAAATCTTAAAAAAAAATATTGCACTACACAGCATTATTTGTTGTAATGCCTATTCTTCATTTACAAGACCAACCAATTTTTAATATCAATTAACTAATATTCACAAAATAATGAAAGTTTATTACGATCGTGATGCTGATTTAAATATCATCAAATCTAAAAAAGTTGCCATAATAGGTTATGGTTCTCAAGCTCATGCCCATGCTCAAAATCTTAGAGATAGTGGCGTTAAAGAAGTAAAAATTGCTCTTCGTCAAGGTTCTCCTTCTATTGCTAAAGCGCAAAATGCTGGTTTCGAAGTATTATCAAATGTGGAAGCTGCAAAATGGGCTGATGTAGTAATGGTTCTTACGCCAGATGAATTACAAGCTGATATTTACGCACAAGATTTACATGGTAATATGAAGCAAGGCGCAGCTTTGGCTTTTGCTCATGGTTTGAATATTCATTTTAAACTTATCAATCCAAGAGCTGATTTAGATGTATTCATGGTTGCTCCAAAAGGTCCAGGGCACACAGTCCGTGGCGAATATGTTAAAGGTGGTGGAGTTCCTTGTTTAGTTGCTGTTGCACAAGATAAATCTGGCGAAACTTTAAAAATTGCTCTTTCTTACGCTTCTGGTGTTGGCGGGGGAAGATCTGGAATTATTGAAACTAACTTTAAAGAAGAATGTGAAACTGATTTATTTGGTGAACAAGCTGTTCTTTGTGGTGGCGTGACTGCATTAATTCAAGCTGGGTTTGAAACTCTTACAGAAGCTGGATATGCTCCAGAAATGGCTTATTTTGAATGTTTGCATGAAATGAAATTAATTGTGGATCTTCTTTATGAAGGTGGCATTGCTAATATGCGTTATTCAATTTCTAACACTGCGGAATATGGTGATGTAAGTCGTGGTCCAAGAATTGTTACTTCTGAAACTAAGCGTGAGATGAAAAAGATTTTAGGCGAAATTCAGTCAGGTGAATTTGTTAAAGAATTTATTACTGAATTTAAATCTGGTAATAAAAATTTTGATGCACTTCGCGCTAAAGGTAAAGCTCATCCAATTGAAAAAACCGGAGAAGATCTCCGTGCAATGATGCCGTGGATTGCTAAGAATAAATTGGTTAATAAAGCGGCTAATTGATAGTAAGATTCTGCGTTTTCTACCTCCCCCAGCCCCTCCTTATCAAGGAAGGGAGCTAAAATCGATTCCCTCCTTATCAAGGAAGGGATCTAAAAGAATTCCCCTCCTTGATAAGGAGGGGTTAGGGGAGGTAGAAGATACAAGTACATAGATAAATTACACTAAATAATAATGACACACAATCTTTCCATCATCATTCTTGCAGCTGGTAAAGGTACTAGAATGAAATCAGATTTACCAAAAGTGATGCACAAAGTTGCTGATCGCGAGATGTTGAATATGGTTATTGATGCAGCAAAAAAATCTCATCCTAAAAATATTGCCATTGTCATTTCAGAAGAAATGGAGCAATTCAAAGAAAAAATAATTAAAACTCACCTGGAAACAAAAATTTCTTTTATTATTCAGAAAGAACGCAAAGGCACAGCACACGCTGTTCAAACTGGCATCTCAGCTTTAGATAAAATTGCCCAAAGAGTGGTAATTTTATATGGAGATACGCCGTTAATTTCTTCTAATATCATCGAAAAAATGATTGAGAAAGTTAATAATAATTCACTTTGTATTTTAGGTTTTCACTGTTTTGAAGAAAATGGTTATGGCAGATTAGTGGTTGATGAAGATGGTCGTTTGGAAAAAATTATTGAATGTAAAGATGCAAATTCCGAAGAGAAAAAAATTACTTTATGCAATTCTGGTGTGGTTGCAGTAAAAGGGGAGCATATTGAAAAACTTTTGCAAAAAGTAAAAAATGATAATGCTGCTGGTGAATTTTATTTAACTGATATAGTTGGAATTGCTGGTGATATGGGTTTGAAGAGCAGTTTTATTGAAACTAAAGAAGAAGAAGTTTTGGGTGTAAATTCTCGTAATGAATTAGCAAAAGTTGAAGCTATCAAACAAAATCAAATTAGAAAAAACATGATGGAGTCAGGTGTTACAATGCTTGATCCAAATTCAGTTTATTTTTCATTTGATACAAAAATTGCTGCTGAAACTATAATTCATCCCCATGTATTTTTTGGCAGAGGTGTCGAGATTGCTTCTGATGTAGAGATTCGTTCTTTTTGTCATATTGAAGGAGCAAAAATTGGCGCTAAATCTGTAATTGGTCCATTTGCTAGAATTAGACCTGAAACTGAAATTGCTGTAGAAGCTAGAATCGGTAATTTTGTTGAAATTAAAAAATCTAAAATCAGAAAGGGTGCCAAGATAAATCACCTAAGTTATATTGGTGATAGTGATGTTGGTGAATCTGCTAATATTGGAGCTGGAACCATTACTTGTAATTACGATGGTTACAATAAATTCAAAACCAAAATTGGCAATAATGTTTTTATTGGTTCAAACAGTGCTTTGGTTGCGCCAGTTGAAATTGCTGATGGCTCAGTTGTTGGAGCGGGAAGCGTTATCACTAAAGATGTTGCCAAAGGTGAGTTAGCGGTTTCTCGTGCCAAACAAACCAACATTGTTGATGGTGGAAAAAACTATCATAAAAATAAGTCTAAGAAATAAAAATGATCAAATTTTTACCAACTTCTTTTGCTTTTATTTTATTATTCTGCGGTAATTCTTTTGCTGAACCAACAATTCAGGAAACTAATTATTTTGCTTCACTTCGCGCTTCTGAAACCAATGTCAGATCTGGTCCTGGACAAAATTATCCAATAAAATTTACATATAAAATTAAGTCAATTCCAGTGCGTGTAATTAACGAATATGATAATTGGAGTGAGATTGAAGATTATGAAAAACAAACTGGTTGGATTAATCAAAGTTTGTTAACTAAAAAAAGAACTTTGATGGTGCGAATTAGTAAAGAGTTCACGGATATGTATAATAAAAATAACGAAAAATCGCGCATTATTTATCATTTAGAAAATAATGTTATCGGTGAATATTTGAAATGCTTAGAAAATTGGTGTGGAATAAAGATAAATAACAAAAAAGGCTGGGTGTTAAAGGCTGATTTGTTTGGGGTGGATGAAGAGATTGTTAAAAAAGAAGAAACTAAAAACAATTAAGAGCTTCTCTTCTCTTCTCTTTTTGGATTGAGATAAATCAATATTGGTGCAGAAATATAAATCGAAGAATAAGTTCCAAGAACAATACCAAAAAATGTTGCTACGCTAAAACTTTTTAAAACCTCTCCGCCAAAGAAAATCAAAGCTAGAAGTGAAGTCAAAGTTGTTCCTGCAGTTAAAACAGTTATACTTAAAGTTGAATTGGTACTAAGATTGATAAGATGAGAAAGATCCATCTTTTTATGTTTTCTCAAATTTTCTCTTACTCGGTCATAAATAACCACTGAATCATTGATTGAATAACCAATAATAGTAAGAATTGCGGCAATTGAGGTTAAGTTAAATTCAAGCCCCGTGATTGAGAAAAACCCTACAGTAACAATTGCGTCATGAATTAAAGCAAAAATTCCACCTAAGCCAAATTGCCAGTCAAATCTGATCCAAATATAAATCATGATAAAAGCGAAGGACATAAAAAGAGCTAAAAAGCCTTTTTGAATTAATTCTGAACCAACTTGTGGTCCAACAAAATCAACCTTGCGATATTCAATATTGGAATAATTTTGGTTTAAAACTTCTTGGATTTTTTTTACTAAAACTGATTGTTCGTTTGTCTCAGATTTTTTGTCTTTAGAAACTCTGATTAGAATATCTTGGTTATCGATATTTTGAATTTGAACATCTTTAGCTTCTTTACTTAAAAGTTCGCGAACTTCAGAAACATTCACTTCGCTTTGCATTCTGGCTTCAATTAAAATTCCACCAGAAAAGTCAATTCCAAGATTTAGACCTCTGGTAAAAACTAAAATTAGGGAAGCGACCATACAAATAACCGACGCCCAAAGTGCAATCTTGTGCACTTTCATGAAGTCGATTTTTGTATTACTTAAAACTGAGCGGAAATTTGCCAAGATATTACCCTTTGTGGATTAACTAAGCGCTTTTTTGAGAAATTTTGCGGATAGAAGCAGATAATCTAGAAAGCTTTCTTGAAGCAGTGTTTAATTTAATGATATCTTTAGAAACGCCACGCATAAGCTCTGGTTGTAGAGCCTTTAGTGCTTCATTAGCTTTGACTGCGTCAGCAGCTTTGATTGCATCATCAACTTTTCTTACGAAACTTCTGATTCTGTTTTTTCTAGCGCTGTTAACTTCATTCTTTTTAGTGCTAGAGCGAAGAGCCTTGATCGCTGATTGTGTATTTGCCATGTTTACTGTTTAGATTTATAAATTTTAGAGGTATAAAAAGGAGCGCGCAAGTTATAGGTATATTTAAATTTATCAAGAAATTTTCTTAACGCCACCCATATAACTTAATAAAGCTTCTGGAATATTAATACTGCCATCTTCATTCTGATAATTTTCTAAAATTGCCACAATAGTTCTACCAACGGCTAAAGATGAGCCATTAAGAGTATGAACAAAATAATTTTTGCCGTCTTTTTTGCTTTTATATTTAGCATTCATGCGTCGAGCTTGAAAGTCTCCACAATTAGAGCAGCTGGAAATTTCACGATATTTGGCTTGAGAAGGTAACCAAACTTCTAAATCATAAGTTTTTTGTGAGCAAAAACCCATATCGCCAGTGCAAAGTAAAATTTTGCGGAAGGGTAATTCCAATCTTTTTAGAACTTCACAGGCAATATTGGTCATTTTTTCATGTTCAGCTTCTGATTCTTCTGGTAAAGTAATGGAAACTAATTCAACTTTTTTAAATTGATGTTGGCGAATCATGCCACGAGTGTCTCTTCCAGCAGAGCCAGCTTCTCTTCTAAAACAAGGAGTATAAGCTGTAAAACGCAAAGGTAATTCATCTTCACTTAGAATTTTTTTGGCTGCCAAATTAACTAAAGAAACTTCAGAAGTTGGAATCAGCCAATAATCACCATTATCAATAGAAAAAGCATCTTCGGCAAATTTTGGTAATTGACCAGAACCAAACATAGCTTCGCTTTTAACTAAATTTGGTGGAGAAATTTCGGTAAAGCCAAATTCGCCAGCAATATCAAGCAT
>CAMDRL010000002.1 GCA_945906835.1 Rickettsia typhi | reverse complement strand
GATCTTTTGCCATAGTAATCCAAGCTGGTCCAAGAGAGCTACAAGAAGATAGAAACCCTAGTACAGCTAAAGATAGAATTATTTTTTTCATAATTTTTGATTTTAAATTAATATGGAGATATTGTTATAACCAAGAGTATCTTGGATTATAAAATATTTAAGCAGGCGTTGAAAATAAATCAAGTTTTTACTTGTGCTAGTCGGCATTTGCAATGCCGACTTATGTTTATTAAAATTATAAAAGTTATAAAATCTAAAATTTTAGCAAACGAAAGGTTGGGTTTACAAAACTCAACCAGCATTGGGAATTGAACTTGAAGATCCTCAAGAGGAAATTAACAAGGCTTTTGACAATATGTGTGAAGCTATAACAAAAATTCAGGTTGCTTCTTATACCAAATCTAAAATTTATTGATATTTCTTGATTTGGTATATTGGAGATCCCCACAAAGTGGGGCGCACCTAATGTGCGTAAAAATAAATCTATACCATATCTAAAGATTTTAGATTTGGTATAGATAGTTTATTTGGTATAGTTCAAAACCAACGATAAATTTATTTCCTAACCTTTCTAGGCAAAACAAAAAAAGTATTTTCAGTAATTCCATCCATATCAGAAACAGTAACTTCTGAAGTAGAAATCTCTTTAATTTTACCAATAACATCTTGCACCAAAATCTCTGGTGCTGAAGCGCCGGCCGTGAGCCCAATATTTTTTACTCCATCAAACCATTTTTCTTCAATATCAGCAGCACTATTAATGAGAAAAGATTTTAAGCCCGACTCTTCGCCAAGATCACGCAGACGATTTGAATTTGAACTATTTTTTGCCCCAATTACCAATAAAATATCAACCATCTTGGACAGGCTTCTAACTGCATCTTGTCTATTTTGCGTGGCATAACAAATATCTTTAGTGGCAAGACCTTGCTGTAATGTTGGAAATCTACTTTCTAAAACAGCAGCAATTTTTTTAGTATCATCAACGCTCAAAGTGGTTTGCGTGACATAGGCAATTTTATTAGGATTTTTAATTTCCACCATGCGCGCATCATTTTCATCAGTAACTAAAATAACTTCTTTTTTAACCCGACCACTTGTTCCTTCAACTTCTGGATGACCTTTATGACCAATTAAAATAATCTCGTAATCTTCTTCTTCATATTTTTTAGCTTCGCGATGCACCTTACTTACTAAAGGACAAGTAGCATCAATCACATCAAGACCACGCGCCATGGCATCTTCTTCAACCTTATCTGAGACGCCGTGAGCCGAAAAAATTGTTATTGCCCCAACAGGAATTTGATCAACTTCATCAACAAAAATCGCCCCTTTCTTACGCAAAGACTCCACCACAAATTTATTGTGAACAATCTCATGACGCACATAAACAGGAGGCCCAAATTTATCAATAGCCCTTTCTACAGTTTCAATAGCACGAGTAACGCCAGCGCAAAATCCGCGTGGCTTAGCAAGAATTATGTTCATTTTTAGATTTGTTGATTTTAGAACCCATCTTCAAACTCCCTAGCGGAAATTAGATTAACAAAATAGAGCTTCTTTGGAAATTAACAAGAAGTGGATTTTAGGATATTTATTTAGAAGGAATATATTCTCTGTAAGTCTTCATAATCTTATCCCAAACTGTGAAATAGGGAGCATAGTTACAATCATAATACTTATGATGTAAGTCATGGTCTGGCACTGCGGTAAAGAATGTAAAAGGAACTCTAGGAGAAATATCATATCCTGAATGCCCAACTATATCTAAAAACATATTTGGAAATTAACAAGAGGTTGATTTACAAGATATTACAACTCATAACGCATCCAAACATTTGGTTCATGCATTGTGGCAATATTTTTTTCATATTGTACTTCAAGAGGAGATAAAGCATCTGGTATGATATAGTTTTTTGTTTCAGTAAATTTTAAGCCAGTTATTTTTTCCCATGTTCCAATATCATAACTCATCACCATTGAATTATAACATATCTTAATAATTCTTGCTCCTAATTTATAATGTAAACGAATCCAATAATCAAATGGATCACCGTCTAGCTGTAATTTTTTAGCATACTCCATCATATCCATCTCAATCTCATTTGCTTTTCCGGGAGGTCTTATTGGCACCACAAGATTTTTAAATCCATTATCTTTTGTCAACTTTGTCAGAGATTTTGCCATAATTACACTCAAATTTAGTCCACGAAATTTTGGATCAACAGTTATTGAGATAGCGCATAACATGCTAGGTTTAATTTTTTTATCTAAACCTACAAAAGCATCATGAAGAACACCATCATATCCAGAATCTGGAAGATCATTTATATCTTCCGGACCTTTGAAAGGAATAGCTACGGCATAAGCCATCAACTCATCTTTAACTTCACTACCATAAGCTAACAAAACGTATTCACTAAAACTTGATATAATTCTGGGAATGAGATAGGCACTTTTGCTTGGTGGCATCCTGGAACACCATATCTTGTCATATAGCAATTCCAAGTCCTTTAAAGCCTGTGGATTACTAGCTAGTGAACATATATATGTCATAAATTACTTATTAAAAAGAATCACGAAAAATAAACTAACCTCTTCTAGCAAGATAAATAGCGATGAAATCGCAAACTTCTTTGAATTCTTTTTTTACTTCTTCCACAATTTTAGCCTTAACTTCTGGAGAATCTTCAGCGGCTTTTTGAGCATTTTCTAAAACTTTTGATAGATCAAAAGCACCGATTGAAGAAGAAGAGCCCTTGAAAGCGTGAGCTGCCATATACCAAAAATTGTATCTGCTTACATCAAAAGAATCTTGCATTTTTTCAATATTACGATTGCCATTTTCAATAAAAATCTTGAATAATTCTCTTTCAAATTCAGCGTCATTTTCAATAACACTTCTCAAATATTCTACATCAATTGGCTTTTTAATTTGACTAAATTGTACCATATAACTCCAAATTTAATTGTTGATAACCAGTTCTAAAACCAATGGAGCAAGCTTAATTCCTGCCTCTTTGATTTCTTTTGAGTTTATACTAAGCTCAAAATTTCTTCTTCCCATCTGCACCAAAATCATGCCACCGCTTTCGTTAAAATTCTCTAGCAAACTAACAGTAGCAATTCTCCTGCGATTATGTTTTTCAATATAACTTCGCAATCCCTTTGATTTATCCTTAGCAATGTAAAGCATCTTGCATGATGTATATTTCTCTGGATTATTTTCAACATTTATTAAATTTCTATTTTTTTCACCCATAGCAACCACAATTTCATCATGACCTAAAGCACAAACTTCCGATCCTTGACTTGAAGATTGCACTCCACCTAAAAGACCTAAAACAAAACTTGCATACATTACAGCCTCTTCTCTATCTATTGCAAAAGAATTTTGCAAAGACAAAAAAGACAGCGAAAATAATATTACAAATTTTAAAGTTCTTAGATGCATTTAATATTGCCAAACTGCTTTAAAATAAAATGTACGAGAAATTTCTGCCCTTGCACTATAAAAACCTGCCGAAAACTCTGAGTGACGATCATCCAACAAATTACGAATGCCAACGCTTAAATCAAGATTTTTTGTAGGAAGATATCCAAATCTAGTATCAAGCCTAACATATGATGGAATACCTTTTTTATCAGTTGTATCAGCTTTTGCAGATGGCAAACTATCAACATAATAAATCATGTTATCAAACTCTAATTTTGGAGTTATGTTGTAATAAGATCTTAATCTAAATTGGTTTTTTGGAGATCTACCCTCGCTAAGTTTAAGAGCATCATATGGGGCCAAGACAGATGTGTCGTCAGTTGAGTTATCACTAATATAAAGATTGGTCCCTAAATAATCGTAGCTAGCCTCTAAACGCAAATCATTAGTTACCTGCCATTTACCAGAAATTTCGCCGCCGTAAGATTGACCATAACCAAGATTGGCAACAGTTGGAACTCCACCTATATCTTCATAAGTTCTTAGTTTAGAATATTTATTATAAAATGTTGCGATGTCAAATAAAGTTTTACTTGTTGGTTTAATTCTATAACCCACCTCATAAGCAATGACATTTTCTGATTCAGCCTGTGGAGTTCCTTTGCTTATAGTAGATCCATAAGTATCATCTTTTAAATCAAAACTAATTTCACCTCTTGTTGGAGTTCTAACTGCCCTTGAAACAGCAGTCCAAAGAGTTTGATTGCGAGATGGATAATAAGTTAACCTAGCGCTTGGCTGATACTCAAAGCCAGTATAATCATTGGTTAAGAATTTTGATCCCAAAGTTAAATACAATTTGTCTTCTACTAAGCCAATTTTATCTTGAATAAATGCGCTATAGATTTCGTCATTCCTTTTGTTGGGAGAATACTTAATTGGCGTGAACAATAAACCATCAACATTAGAAGCAGTACTATCCTCTATATCATCTATAATCTGTCTATAGCCTAGCCCCCAGATGAATTTATTATTCCTTGAAAAGTTATAAAAATGTTGGAAATCAACATCAAAAGTTCTGGCACTTCTTTTTAGAACTGGTATGCTGAATTGATCATAGTCAAAATAAGTTTGTAAACTGAAGCTAGATTTTTTAGATAAAGTTTTATCCCAATTAACCACTAAATTAGCACCCTTAGAATCTTTATCATTCTTATCTGGATTGTTAAGGGTACTAAAATAATTTGAAGCAGTTCCACTAAAAACATCACCATGAACAGTTACCGAACTATCTTTTAGGGTTACATCATATCTAAAACCAGCTCTATCTTGCTTGTTGCCATCATCTCTACTTTTGCCAGAATCGTATCCAGTAGAGCCACCTGTAACAACTTTTTTAGCATAAACCCTATAATAATCGTTACTTAAAGTTTTGCCGCCATATCTAACCTCGGTAATTGATTTATCTTTGTTACCTAAGACTTGAGAAACATAACCACCTTGTGTTTGAGTGGCACTTTTAGTAATAATATTAATAATACCATTAACTGCATTGGCACCCCAAATTGTCCCACCAGGGCCTCTTACAACTTCAATCTTATCAATATCCTCCATGACATAATCATGCAAATCCCAAAATGATCCAGAATATAAAGGGCTGTAAATTGTTCGACCATCAATCATAACCAATAATTTATTTGAAAACTGATTATCAAAACCTCTAACAGAAATTGCCCATTTATTACCATCTATTCTTGAAACTTGCATACCAGGAACCATTCTTAAAGCTTCTGGTATATTCGCTACGCCAGATCTTCTAATATCTTCAGAACTTAAAATATAAGTTGCTGATGCAGCATCAAAGGCGCTTTCTTTCTTTTTTGACAAAGAATAAATATCAAAATTAAATATAGAATTAATGCTTGAATTACCGCTATCATCATTATTTGCAAAACCCTCTGTAAAAACAGAGATATTTAATAAGAATAAAGCTAAACCACATGATAAAGATTTTTTCATATTCGTTAGTTTTAATTATTAGATAATTTTTGATTCACATGAACTACTAAAGGATATCTAACCTCATATCCATGATTTTGTTGTAAAATCCATGGATAATCTTTCATTATTTTTAGCTGATATCCCAAACTATTATGAGCTATTCTATGATTTCTGGAGGCTGCTAAAATAGCAATACCAAGCATATATTCGCATCCAACTTCAATTGATTCTCCAATTGCAGCAGCAAACATTTTTTTTATTAAAGCCCTATCTCTATATGATTTATCCACAACCACATCATCAACCTCACTAAATCTTGCTTTGTAATTAAGACCAGCTTTTTGTAAAAAAGACCTAATGGTAAATTCCTCTAAAGGCTTTTCATTCAAAGTATTTTCAGACCAATTAGATATTAAAAACCTCATTCCCCCAACAACTTCTCCAACACTGTTGACAGCAACTAAAATTGAACCATGTCGATCATCTATATTTTCCGATCCATCACATTCTTCCCAATTTTTACAATCTTCGGGGTGCTTTTTTTTGTAACGCTCGTCAACTTCTCTAAACAGAGCTTCGCGCAACAGATAATATTGAGCTAATAATTTTTGTTCTTTAGTAAAAAAAACTTTTACTTCGTCATCTCTTTCAAATTGACCTTCTATCACTTCTTCATTACTTATAGATGTGGTAGATGTGGAATTTTGAGCAGAAACATTTTTAAAAACCATTTCTGATTTTGTATTTCTTGATTTTTTTGTACTTTTTTCAGCGCTAGAAGTTGTACCAACAACCAAAGAGTTGGTGGCTTTATTGGTGAGTGAGACCGAACTATCTAACATAAAACTTAAATAAAAAATTACTAATTGAATTTTTGACACAACATATGATCACTTTAGCAAGCATAGCCTCAAAAACCTTGCTCAATATAAAACTTAACTTAAACAAAACTACCTCAAGTAGAAAAAGCAACTAGGGAAATGCTGCAATTACCAGTAAAAAGGCGCTTTGCTTCAAAAAGATACAATAAATCAATGCTTAAAAAGATATTAAGAAGGCTAAAAAAGTTCAGAAAGATAGTCTTTTCTAAAAATACTTACATGTCTCTTAAAACAAATATTAAAAATCTTTGTTTGAGCATTTTTTATGTCACAAAATTTATTTTGTTTTTACCACTAAATCTTGGAATTATTTGGCGCGAATTCACTCTTGTATCTTCAATTTTTAGAGTCGCCATATTGATACCCTTTTATCATTATGTTCTGACTTCTATTTTTGAAAGAAGAGAATATGAACCTGTTCCAGAAAAAATTAAAAAGCGTATTGAACTGAATCCTTCATATAAAGAGAAATTTAAAAAGATAAAAAATCGTCACAGAAAAATTATTGCCAAACGCAAAAAAAGAAATGAGAGGAAGTTAAATCTAGAAGAATCTTATAGCGCTTTCTCTTACTCTCTTCTTTCTCTGATATTGATATGGACTTTTGTAAACTCTGCCATGATTTACCGTAACTTCCAAAATAACTTAAATAATAAAATAATATTTCATAGCAGCGTAATAGAAAGATCAGCATCGGGATTAATAAGTGCTGTGGATAACTATCTAAACTATGTTGGTGATAAGATTTTAGTTTTAGCTGCATCTGGAGATAGCACAAATGGAGCTATTAAGAAGATGATTAAAAGAAGTCAAAATAGAGACGCTTATCAAAGAAATGTATCTTCTTGGCTTGATGTAAGTTTTATCAATTTAAATAAAAAGATTTCCATTACCAGCAACGGTGGAGTAGCAAAAAATCCAAAATTAGTTGAAAATTATTACCCAATAGAAGCGGCTTTAAAAAAAATGTGGCGTACTAAAGTTGGCAAAATTTATCATATAAGTAATGACCTTGCCAGCTATGATGTGATGCCTATTGCAATAGGAATTGATGATGACGATCTTAGACCAATTGGTACTTTAGCTGCCACAATTGCCAATCTAAGAATTGAAAAATCCATAAATAGCTCTTACAGCGATAATGATATATGTTATGTCTTAATTGATAAGAATTATGACTTAATTGCCAAGTCAGAAAATTTTGGCCATAGCTATTCAAAAACACTCTTTCAAGACCAATTAGATCTGCGCAATATAATTGAGAATCAAGGCGGCAGAACAGAAGATAGACTATCAAAAACAATTACCATTAATAATTGCGTTATAGATTATTATCGCCAATCAGAATATCGAGTTCAGGCTTTTGTGGGATATGATAATAAAGTTGTTTTGGATAAAATTAGCTTACAACTTTTCAATTCTGCCATGCAATCTATGGGCGCAGCATTTTTCTTCATATTTGCTTTATACCTTTTCAAGAGAAAGAAAATTGGACCTTTCATGAAAGAAACATCAAATGCCAAAATTGCCGCAGAATCTGCCAATGTTACCAAGAGTCAGTTTTTATCTAATATGAGTCACGAATTAAGAACTCCGATGAACGGCATTATTGGTATGAGCCAAGCTTTAAAAGATTCTGGCACTTTAGCAGACAACGAACAAGATCAAGCCAGTACAATTTATCGTTCTGCAGATGCCTTGTTAATAATTTTAAATGACATTTTGAACTTTTCAAAAATTGAATCTAAAAAAGTTGAGTTAGAAAGAATCAATTTTGACCCAAGAATGCTAATTGAAGATGTTGCAGATTTAATGTCACCAAGCGCCAATAAAAAAGGCTTAGAAATTATCACTGATATTGATGCCAATGTGCCACAAGTTCTAATTGGCGATTCTGGAAGAATAAGACAAATCTTCACCAATTTGATTAACAACTCTATTAAATTTACTGCTTATGGACAAATTTTTATCAATATCACTTTAGATAAAAAAGAGAAAAATCTTTCTTTCATTAGATTTGATATCAAAGATAGTGGAATTGGAATTGAAACGAGCAAGCTTGAAGCCATGTTTACAAAATTTAGTCAAGCCGATATGTCCACTACAAGAAAATATGGTGGCACTGGTCTTGGACTTTCAATTTGCAAAGAGTTGGTAGATTTAATGGGTGGTAAAATTGGAGTGACCAGTGATTTTGGACAAGGCTCTAACTTCTGGTTCAAAATACCTTTCGTAGAATCAAAAAGTTCATTTATTGATCTTGATATTGAACAAAAAAATCAGTTAGTTGGCAAAAAAGTTCTAGTTATAGAAAATAACGAGGTTGCCGGTGAAATTTTAGATAAGAAACTGACCAGCTTTAAAATTGATCACAATATTATTAGAATTCCTGAATCAATATCCGATGCCGATGAAAGATCTAATTACGCCTTAAAAACTTTGCAGCAATATAAAAATTATAAAGCAATTGTTATAAGCCAAAACTTATTTATTGGTGTTAACGCAGTTGATATAGCTAAGAAACTTAAAGATAATGAAAACACTAAGAATATTCCAATAATTCTTATGGTTTTCAGTAGTGATAGAATTTTAATTTCTAAAGAAAATCTAGCATTATTTGATCGTATAATTTCTAAGCCAACAAAAGAAAGTCGCTTATTAAAAGCATTATTTTTTGTCTTCAAAATTACATTTTACGAAGATGAAGGAACTTTGGTAAAGAAAGGTCAGGTCGCAGAAGAATTTTCAAAAAACAAGGGCATGAAAATATTATTATGCGAAGATAATGAGGTGAATATTAAAGTTGCTTCAATGATTCTAAAGCGTCTTAATTTTGAAATTGATGTGGCTGAAAATGGTCAAGAAGCTTTAAATAAATTCCTGCATGTTAAATATGATATTATTTTCATGGATTGCATGATGCCTTTAATGGATGGTTTTCAAACAACACAAAAAATTAGAGAACTTGAAAAAGAAAATGACGCTAAACCAGTTTTGATTATTGCTTTAACAGCGAATGCTACCGATGAGGCTAAAGAAAAATGTTATAATGCTGGCATGAATGACTTTTTATCTAAGCCGATTAAGAAGGAATATGTACAAGCTGTGATTGATAGGTGGATTTTTTAGACACTGTTAGCTAATTATTTTTAGCACAGATTTTGAAATGTTTTTAGCGCTTTTTTGACAAAATTATGATAAATATTTGGATATATTTTGAATAATTTTGTCAAAAAATAAGCAAAAACAGGGCTAAATATGGGATAAAAAATAATTAGCTAACAGTGTCTAATTTTAAAATATACTGCCAATGAATTTACTAAATAACTCCTACGAAAATTCAACCATCTAAATTTATAGCATTTCTCCAATTTTCTTAGTTTTCAAAACCTCTCTGGCTTTTGCATATTTATCATCATGCCAGAACATTAAACAGCCATTACAGCCTTTTCCACAACAGCCTTCCATGCCAATTCTAGGAGTTCTTGGAGAAATTTCTGGATCTAATAATTCTAAAGCGGCGAAATATTTTTTGCGCTTTGAATCATATTTTTGTTGTTTGACTTCACCAGATTCTAACTTCAGTGAAAGCTCACGGCTTTCAACTTTTAATTTTTCAGATTCATCAGTCATTTTCTCTTTTCTAATCAAAGAAAGAGGTGGTAAAAATTCTTGTAATTTCTTTTGATCTTCTAAGTGGAATAAACTTGCTGGAATGCGGATTAGCGGCTTTTGACCAGCATGAACAACATTTGTAACTTGATTATTTTTTACATTATTAAATTCGTAAATTCTAAGCAAAATTGGTTCGCGTTTAAATGGCGAGATGAATTCTAACACATCGCCTGCATCCATGCGGTTCTTGACTTCAACAATTAAATCATCGCCCTGCCATTCAACAATGCGACCAGCATATTCATAAGAAGAAGTTGAACCCGTGCTTTCATAATCATGAGCCAAATTAGTTAAGCGACCATCGTGAAAAGCTAAAGTATAACCACGATTTGCCACGGCATTAATTTCATCCATGTAATAATCAGCTTTCCAATTTTCAGGATCTTCCATGTAGTCATCAATTGCGGCGCGGTAAACTCTGGCAACTGATCCAGCATAAAATTCTGTTTTATTACGACCTTCAACTTTGAAAGAATCTAAGCCAATTTTGATATATTCATCAAGTTTTGGCAGTAAACAAAGATCTTTGGAATTTAAAATATAAGAACCATCAACATTCTCTTCGAAAGGCAATAACTGCCCTGGACGAATTTCTTCTTCTAAGAAAAAGTCAAACATTTCTTTGTTATCTTCGTTAATTTCAATTTCATGTTCAGTATTATCTTTGAGTTTTATTTTCAATTTATAACCCCATCTACAGCTATGCGCGCAGCTTCCTTGGTTAGCTCCGCGTTCTGATAAAAAGTTTGAAAGTAAACATCTTCCTGAATAAGTCATACACATTGAGCCATGAACGAAAGCTTCAATTTTAATATCAGGACATTTTTTACGAATTTCAGTTAATTCTTCAAAACTAACTTCACGCGCCATAACCACTAAACTTGCACCTTGTTTATGCCAAAAATCAACTGTTAACCAAGAACAAATATTAGCTTGAGTTGAAACATGTAATTCCAATTCTGGCGCATGCTGTTTAACAAATTCAAAAACTCCGGGATCAGAAATTATCAAACCATCTGGCTTTACTGCTCTAACTGTTTCAATGTAATGTGGTAATTTTTCGATGTCTTTATTGTGAGAAAAAAGATTAAGAGTTAGGTAAACTTTTTTACCGTGGGAATGGGCGTATTTTATGCCTTCAACTAAATCTTCTAAAGTAAAGGCTGATTTAACGCGCAGCGACATATCAGGAGTTCCACAATAAACAGCATCTGCGCCATAAAGAATAGCGGTTTTTAGGCGGTCTAAGCTTCCAGCTGGTAATAATAATTCTGGCTTTTTCATGAATTTATTTATTTGTTTACTATTTGTTATTCTTGCTCTCTGCGCTGGTTGGCATTTGCAATGCCGACTTGTGTTTATTAAAAGTTACATCAATTAGGAAATTTAAAATTTTAGCAAACAACAAGGTCGGATCTACAAAACCCGACCAGCAGATGATCCATGAATTCATCCACAAGAATAAACTCTTCAACTACAAAAAGCTAATTAGCTGTTTTGTATAAGAATTTTTAGGATTTTCAATAATCTGCAATTTTTCACCCTTTTCCACAATTTGTCCAGCCTTTAAAACCAATATCTGATCTGATATTTGCGAGACCACATTCAAATCGTGAGAAATTAAAATATACGAAATTTTTTGCTGCTGTTGAATTTCAACTAATAATTTTAGAATCTCATTTTGAGTAAGTGAATCAAGGGCTGAAGTTGGTTCATCTAAAATTAGAATTTTTGGGTTTAAAATTAAGGATCTGGCGATGGCGACTCTTTGTCTTTGTCCACCGCTTAATTCGTGGGGATATCTGGGGAGAATATTTATTGGAAGATGAAGTTTATTCATTAAATCCTCCGTCACTTTGCGATGCAAAGTGCCACTTCCTTTTTCAAAGGAGGCTTTGACTTTATGAATAATTAAACCTTCAGTAATAATATCAAACACTGTCATTCGTGGATTAAGGCTTGAGAAGGGATTTTGGAAAACAATTTGAATTTCTTTACGCAAAGGAAAATCTTTTTTTGACCAAATTTTTTGACCAAAATAAAAAATTTCACCTTGGCTTTCAATTAAATTAGTAAGAGCTAAAGCTAGAGTTGATTTTCCCGAACCGCTTTCACCAATGATTCCTAAATTTTCACCAAAATTTAGCTCAAAATTAATTTCTTTATTAGCAAAAAAATCATCATTTTTTAAAAAAGATTTTTTGACTTTATGAATTACTGAAAGATTTTTTACCTGCAAAATTAATTCTGATTTTTTCTGTAAGGATTTTATTTTTTCTCTATCAACTTTACAAAATGAGGCTTCAACCAATAATTTTGTATATAAATCTTTCGGGTTTGAAAAAATTTGATCAACAGAATTTTCTTCAACAATTTTACCATTTTTTAAAACAATAACTTCATCAGCAATTTTTTTAACCACACGCAAATTGTGAGTAATGAATAAAATTGCTATTCCTAACCTTTCTTTCAAATCCACCAGCAATTTTAAAATTTCACCTTCAACAGTAACATCCAAAGCAGTTGTTGGCTCATCGGCAATTAAAATTTTAGGATTATTAGCCAGAGCAATTGCAATCATGATGCGCTGTTTTTGCCCACCAGAAATTTGATGTGGATAAGCATCAAGCCTTGATGAAAGATCTTGCAACTCAACAATTTTAAATAATTCATAAACTCTTTTTTTGAGATTTATTTTAGAAATTTTTGGCTGATGAATTTTTATTACTTCGGCAATTTGATTGCCAATTTTATGCAACGGATTTAATGAAGTTGAAGGATCTTGAAATACCAAACTAATTTTATTTCCTCTTATTTTGCAAAGTTCTGATTCTGATAAATTTAGTAAATTCTTTTTTCCAAAAATAACTTCACCGCTAATTTTTGATTTACGCAGAAGATTAATTATTGCTAACGCGGTGACAGATTTTCCTGATCCGCTTTGTCCAACTAAGGCAGTAATTTTTTTGGAAGATAGTTTGAAAGAGATATTATCAACAGCGTTGAAGGATTTGTTATTTTGTGTGAATTCAACTGAGAGATTTTTTACTTCAAGAATTGTCATACTGGATTTTGTGCAGAATTTTCATTCCCACCCCTTGTCATTCCCGCAAAGGCGGGAATCCAGTTTTTAGTGAAAAAAAAGGATGGATTCCCACCTTCGCGGGAATGATAAGGATAGAGATAAGAGTAGGATGTATTTTCTACTTACCTTGATAAATCTTAACAATATTATCAAGCATTGCTAAAGCTTCAGCTCTAGGTCTTTGGAAGGTATTTCGACCAATGATTGAACCAGTTCCTCCGCCATTATAAATACTACGGATTTCGTTATAAAGCTCTTCTTCACCTTTAGCATTTCCACCAGAGAAAACTACAATTCTTCTGTTATTGAAAGTTGCTTTCATGATATGTCTTACCCTTTCTTCAAGGGTTCCAACAGGAATTTTTACTTTTTCATAAACCTTTACAGCTTCAAGATTTTCTAAAGCTTGAGTTGGCAATTTAACTTTAATTACATGAGCTCCAAGTAAAGCTGCCATGTGTGCTGCATAAGTACAAATATCCATTGCAGTTTCACCAATTTTTGAAAGATCACCACCTCTTGGATAAGACCAAATAACTACTGCCAAACCATAAGATTTAGCTTCTTCGGACATTGCTCTGATTTCTTCAAACATGTCAAAAGCAGCATCAGAACCCGGATAAATTGTAAAACCAATTGCCGAGCAACCTAAGCGCAAAGCATCTCTAACTGATGCAGTTGTAGCCTGATAAGGAGCGGTTCCACCATTATGCAAAGAGTTTGAGCTGTTAACTTTTAAAATAGTTGGAATTGCGCCAGCAAAAGTGTCAGCGCCAGCTTCAATCATGCCAAGTGGTGCGGCGTAAGCATTTAAGCCCGCATCAACTGCAAGTTGAAAATGATAATGTGGATCATAAGCATCAGGATTAACCGCAAAACTTCTATCAGGACCATGTTCAAAACCTTGATCAACTGGTAGAATCACTACTTTACCAGTTCCGGCTAATTTACCGTGCATTAGAATTCTGGCTAAATTGGTTTTGGTTCCAGCATTGTCGCTTTCGTAATAAGATAAAATTTTCTTAACTTTTGATGAAACTTTCATGTAATCTGAATTTTGATTTATAATATATTTTTGGGAATTTCTTTGGAATTTGTGGGTTTTTCTATTATTGGCAATAATCTTTGTCAAATTTTTAATTGATAAGTTGGTGATACGCAACTAAATTGTTGCTGAATTTACCTTAAAATATCTGGCAAGTTTCAAAATGACCCCGCAAACAAGTTCGGGTGACAAAATAGAGAGTGCGGGATCCATTTTGAGATTGTTTCCACTAAACTACCATTCCCATGAATCTTGATCTTAAAAAAAATGCTGCCTTAAGTGAAGTTAAGAAATTCTGTAATTTTAACGACGCCCAAGTTAAGAATCTTGAAGACTTCGTTTTATTGTTACTTCAAGAAAACCAAAAATTTAACTTCATTGGCAAATCAACAGTTGACGAAATATGGAATCGTCACATCTTTGACAGCGCGCAATTATTGCGCTTCATAGATAATACAAATTCCAAATTTGCTGATTTTGGAACTGGCGCTGGCTTTCCTGGATTGGTTTTATCAATTCTTGGTTTAAAAGAAGTTCATTTAGTTGAAAAAGCCTTTCGTAAATGTGACTTTTTAAGAAAAGCCAAATCTTTTTCACAAAATCGTGTTTTCATTCATCAGGCAAAATTAGAAGAATTAAGCGTTATTGAGTTTGATTGCATAGTTTCTCGCGCTTTAGCTCCTCTTGATAAATTAATAATTCATGCTCAAAAATTTCTTAAAAAAGATGGTTATTGCTTGTTTTTAAAAGGAAAAAATTTGAGCCAAGAGTTAGAACTTGCAAAAAAACAATTCAGCTTTCACTATGAAACATATGCGAGTTTAACATCGCTAGAAAGTAATATCATCAAAATTTCAAAAATTAAACTTAATAACTAAACGGAGAAACTATGTTAATTGGAGTTCCAAAAGAAATTAAAGATCATGAATATCGAGTTGGCGCCACACCTTCTGGCGTTAGAGAATTAATTGGTGCAGGACATCAAGTAATTGTACAAAAAAATGCTGGTGCGGCAATAGATTTTTCTGATGAACAATATATCGCAGCTGGTGCAAAAATTTTAGCTACAGCCGAAGAAATTTACAAAAAAGCTGACATGATTTTAAAGGTAAAAGAACCTCAAAAATCTGAATGCGCTTTGCTTCGTAAAGATCAAATTTTATTCTCTTATTTACATTTAGCTGCTGAACCAGAGTTGACAAAAATGCTTATCAAATCTG
Organism: Rickettsia typhi; assembly: GCA_945906835.1. Classification (GTDB taxonomy): domain Bacteria; phylum Pseudomonadota; class Alphaproteobacteria; order Rickettsiales; family UBA1997; genus UBA2645. Next base: position 9,360 of record CAMDRL010000002.1, on the reverse strand, counting down.
GCTGCGTTGCTATTGCTTTTGAAACTGTTAGTGCTAATGATGGCTCACTTCCACTACTTGCTCCAATGAGTGAAGTTGCAGGAAAACTTTCAATTCAAGCAGGTGCCAGAGCTTTAGAAAAAGCTCAAGGTGGTCGCGGAGTTTTACTTGGCGGCGTTCCCGGTGTTGCTCGTGGTAAAGTTACAATTTTAGGTGGTGGAGTTTCAGGAACTAATGCTGCTAAAGTTGCTATTGGTATGGGCGCAGAAGTTGTAATTCTTGATAAGTCTTTAGCAAGAATCCGTTATTTATGCGATATCTTTGGCAATTCAGCTAATGTGCTTTACGCATCTTTAGAAAATATTGAAAAAAATGCCATTGACTCTGACATTGTTGTTGGAGCGGTTCTAATTCCTGGTGCTGCAGCTCCAAAATTGATTTCTGCTGCAACTGTGAAAAAAATGAAACATGGTTCTGTAATGGTTGATATTTCAATTGATCAAGGCGGTTGCTTTGAAACTAGTAAGCCAACTTCACACTCAAATCCAACTTATGTTACTGATAATGTAGTTCATTACTGCGTTACTAACATGCCAGGTGCGGTTGCTAGAACTTCAACTCAAGCTTTGGAAAATTCAACTTTACCTTTCTCTTTAGCACTTGCTAATAAGGGTTACAAAAAAGCTTTGACTGATGATAAGAATTTGCGCAATGGTCTTAATGTAATTGATGGAAAAGTTACTTATAAAGCAGTTGCTGATTCACTTGGTTATTATTTTGTAGAAGCTGATGAGGCTTTGTAAATAAAAATTATAAAGCACCCTTCTCTCAATTCTGGTCGGGTTTTGTAAACCCGACCTTTTGTTTGCTAAAATTTTAAATTTTCTAACTTTTCTAATTTTAACAAACATAATTTGGCATTACAAATGCCAACTAGCACCGACGAAAAATCTGGAATAATGACTTGAATGACCACCCTTCTCTCCACCTCCGAAATAATAAAAAAATACGGCTTAGATGCCAAAAAATCCTTAGGTCAAAATTTCATTCTTGATAAAAATTTCACTGATAAAATTGCTAAATCCGTTGGCGATTTAAGTGAATATGAAGTGTTAGAAGTTGGCCCTGGTCCAGGAAGCTTAACTCGCTCTATTCTTGATACTAAAGCAAAAAAACTTATCGCCATTGAAAAAGACCATAGATGTTTAGCGGCTTTAGAAGAGTTACAAAAATTTTACGGAGAAAGATTAGAGGTTGTTAATGCCGACGCTTTGGAAATTGATGAAAATAAAATATTCGATAAAAAATTTAAAATAATTGCCAATCTGCCTTATAATATCGGCACTGTTTTGCTGATAAAATGGCTAAAAATTGCCCCGAAAATTTCTTCCATGACTTTAATGTTACAAAAAGAAGTTGTAGAAAGAATCATCGCCAAACCAAATACCAATCATTATGGCAGACTTGCAGTAATGACTAATTTTTTATGTGAAAGCAAAATGCTTTTTACAGTTAATCGCTCAGTTTTCAGCCCACCACCAAAAGTTACTTCAGCAATTTTGCATTTAGTTCCCTATGAAAAACCTTTATTTGATGTGGAGTTTGAAAAATTAGAGAAGGTGGTTGCTGGCGCTTTTAACCAAAGGCGTAAGATGATTAGATCTTCTTTGAAAAGTGTGTTTGAAAATCCTGATGAGGTTTTGAAGAATTTGGGACTAAACCCTGAATTAAGAGCGGAGAATTTGACTATTGAGGAGTTTTGTAGGTTGGCGGCGGTTTTGTAAAAGGGAAAAACTGAGTTTGTGACGAGACCTCCACCAACCCTCCTTATTAAGGAGGGGAGGAAGACAAAAACTATCTAGAATAAAATTCTGTGATAAAATGTGGTTGCATTTCAACTGGATATGGAACTTCTGAGAATGCAGGTTTTACAGTTTGTTGGATACTGAAAGTATCTTTGTTAAGCTGTAAGTAACTTGGAATATCTCTTTCCATTTTTTGCAAAGAGTCAATAACGATAGCAAGTTTACGAGATTTTTCTCTAACTTGGATGATATCGCCAATTTTCACTTTGTAAGAAGGAATGTTAACAATTTCTCCGTTCACAGTAACATGTTTGTGGCTCACAAATTGTCTTGCTGCGAAAACTGTTGGAACGAAGTTAGCGCGGTAAACAATAGCGTCTAATCTACTTTCAAGAAGTGCGATGAAGTTTTCACTAACATCGCCTTTGGTTTTACTGGCTAATTGGAATAAATTGAAAAATTGTTTTTCAGAAATATTTCCGTAATAGAATTTTAATCTTTGTTTAGCGCGAAGCTGATTACCGTAGTCAGTTGGTCTGCCTTTTGGTGAAGCGCCATGTTGACCCGGTTTGTAATTTCTTTTATTGTAAGGATCTTTAACTTGTCCCCAAAGGCTGACGCCTAATTTTCTACTGATTTTCTTTTTTGCATTGACTCTTTTTGTCATAGTAAGACCGATTTTGTGATTAATATTCCCAAGGCTTAACAGGATTTTTCTGCAGAGTTAATCTGAAGAAATTTTCCCTGAAAAATTTCTAAAAAAGTACAAAAATTAAGGCGTTTTAGCGACTTAAATTTTAAATGAATTGAATGTGATTTTTTAAGAAGGGCTTCATCAAAAGAGGAAGGGGCGTTATTTTCAAGATTGAGGCTTGTTTGTCAAGAGGGTTTATTTTAGATAGTTAAATCACCCGTCTCAATCGCTGAAGCGATTGATCCACCCTCTTTTAAAAAGAGGGTGGTTGACGCGTAAGTGTCAAACGGCGATTTATCTAAATCTTTATCGGCACAGCGTAAGAACCAAGAATCTTAACAAAAGGACGGATTTTTGATTTAGAGAATTTTTTTAAAGCTTCATCACTTTCTAAAAAGAAACCTCTCAACTCAACTAAATTAAAAATTATATTTTCAACTTGCGGCGATTTAACTGACTTTAGAATTTTCGCCTCTAAACCACTTTCTTTTAAAGCTGATAAAACCTGATTTTTAGAAATTTCTTTATCAACTTCTATGTAAATTAACGAATTATCATCAGATGATTTTTCAGCTTCTTTGATGGCAACTGCTACCAAGTCAATTTTATCAGAATCAACAAAAGGAATTTTGGCAAAAATTTTGATACCAAGTTTATTGTTGGCTAAATTAATCCACCAATTTTCACTAAAATCAGATTTGTCTGAATTATTATCACGCGCCAAAGGCAGAGCAAAAATTCCAATTTGGGTTTCGCCTTTTTCCATCTCAATTGCAATAGTTGCAACGCTGTCATGAAAAGAAATTGGCACTTCCATATTGTAATATTCTTTTACCAAATAAGCGTAATCAGAAATATTTTTTGGATTGTGAATTGCAATATTTAAAGGCTGTTCATGCATATTTGCAGCTGTAATAATTTTGCGCCAAATATTTATAATTGCTGATTTTGGAAAATTTGAATTAGATTTTTTGATTAAATCTTTAATCATGTCGGCTTCACGATTTGATTTAATGAAAAACTTTTCATTATTATTCTTTTTTAACTCACCAACTCTGCTAACGATTGCCATTCTTTGCCCCAGCAGTTCAATCATCTGATTATCTATTTTATCAATTTCACTTCGTAAATCCTGTAAAGTTGCAGAAGAATTTTTATTATGTTGATTTTCCATGAGACGAAAATTATTTAAGATGTTTGTTTTTATCGAATTTATCTAATTTTAATGAAAGTTAAGTCAAGCTTCGGACCACAATATAAAGAATTTGAAATTGGTGATGTAATTTTTTTGGCGAAAGAAAAGCCTTTAAAACTTACCAGTGGCGCTGAAATAAAAAATTTCCCACTAGCCTATCAAACTTACGGTACTTTAAACGCTGATAAATCAAATGCCATTTTAATTTGTCATGCTTTAACGGGAGATCAATATGCCGCATCAAAGCACCCAATAACAGGCAAAGATGGTTGGTGGAGTTTTTTAATTGGTCCAAATAAAACCATTGATACTGAGAAATTTTTTGTAATTTCTTCTAATATTATTGGTGGCTGCATGGGTTCATTTGGACCAAAAGAAACAGATCCAGAAACCAACCAACCTTACGGACTAAGCTTTCCCGCTATTACTATTAGCGACATGGTGAGAGCCCAAAATTTACTAATTGAACATTTTGGAATTCAAAAACTTCATGCTGTAATTGGCGGTTCAACTGGGGGAATGCAGGCTTTGAGCTGGTCAATTCTTTACCCTCAAAAAGTAAAATTAATTATTCCTATGGCAACTTCTTATCGCCATAGTCCACAAAATGTGGCTTTTCATGAAGTTGGAAGACAGGCAATTATGGCTGATCCAAATTGGTGTGAAGGTAAATATTTTTTAGAAAAAAAATGTCCTGAAAAAGGTTTAGCAGTTGCTCGCATGACTGCTCATATTACATATCTTTCTGAAGTTGCTTTGCAGAAAAAATTTGGTCGTGAATTGCAAAATAAAAATGATTTTTCTTTCAATTTTGACCCTGACTTTCAAGTTGAAAGTTATCTTCATCATCAAGGATACAGCTTTGTTCAAAGGTTTGATGCCAACTCTTATCTTTACATCACCAAAGCTGTTGATTATTTCGATTTAGAAAAAGATTTTAGCGGCAAATTAAGTAATGCCTTTAACAATTTATCACCACAAATAAAATTTTGTTTGATTTCATTTTCTGATGATTGGCTTTTTCCACCAAGCGAAGCAAAAAAATTAACTCACGCTTTGGCTGCTTGCGGCGCTAATGTGAGTTCAATAACAATTGAAAGCACCACGGGACATGATTCATTTTTGATTGAAAGTAACGCTTTAAAAAATACCATAAAGGGATTCTTAAATAATCAATAAACACCATGAAAAATATTGGAGAAAATATTGGAGAAAATATTGTTAGGCACAATATTCGTTATGATCTTGAAATTATCTCTTATCTTATAAAACCAAAATCAAAAGTTCTGGATATTGGCTGCGGCAATGGCGAGCTTTTAGAGTTTTTAAAAAAAACCAAAAATGTTGATGGGCGCGGTTTAGAAATTTCACAAAAATCAGTTAGTACCGCTTTATCAAAAGGTATTTCAGTAATTCAAGGTGACGCTGAACGCGATTTAACTTACTACCCCAATAATAATTTTGATTATGCAATTTTAAGCCAAACCATTCAAGCAACTCACAATCCTAAAGAAATTTTGGAAGAAATGTTGAGAATTGCTAAATATGCTATTGTGTCATTGCCAAATTTTGCTCATATTAAAAATCGCTTATACCTTTTATTTAAAGGCTCTATGCCTGTTAGCAAAACTTTGCCTTTTAAATGGTATGAAACTCCCAACATTCATTTTTGTTCAATTGAAGATTTTGAAAAATTGTGCAAAGAGCTCAATTTTTCTATCGAAAATAAAACTTTTCTTACCAGCAAACATCGCCTGATGAGCTTTTTTGGATATAAAAAAATCGCTAATTTATTTGCTGAATATGGAATTTTTTTAATAACTAAAAATGAATTAGCTCCAACTTTTCAGGAAGAAATTATTTTTGATAAAAGACCATCTTTTGGGAAAAATATGGAAATGGGTTTGGCCTTGTCTAATCCTTCTTCATTATCTATTTCTGCAATGGATTCAAGCCTTCGCGGGAATGACAAGGGAGAGCAATAATGAAAAATTTATGGTTCGTAGCTTTAGCTTCTACTTTATTATTTTCTTGCTCAGAGAAAATTTTCAAACCTCAAAATAAAAAACTCAAAATACACAATTTAGTTAAAAAATCTTCTAATAAAAACGCTGAAGAATATGAAAATCAAGATGGTTATTTTGATGATATTTTTAACAAAGATGGAAATTATATTGGATATTACAAAGTTGGAAAACCTTACAAAACAAAGGGATCCTCCTATACTCCAAAAAATTACGAGAACTACAAAGAAACTGGTAAAGCCTCTTGGTACGGATCTGATTTTCATGGCAAAAAAACTGCTAATGGCGAAATTTTCAATTCAGATAGCGTAACCGCAGCTCATCGCACTTTGCCGTTGCCTTCTATGGTTCGGGTTACTAACCTAAAAAATGGTAAAATGATAATGGCAAGAGTAAATGATCGAGGACCATTTTCTAAAGATAGAGTCATAGATTTATCTGAAAAATCCGCCATTTTATTAGGCTTTAAGAGTCAAGGAACGGCGCAGGTTAGAGTTGAATTATTGCCAGATGAAACTGAAGAATTATTGAGACAACTTAACATTAGAAATAAATGACCGATTATAAAAATAAAAATACTGATTTTAGCAAATTACATCTTGAAACCAAGCTAGTTAGAGGCGGCTCTATTCGTTCTAATTTTGGCGAAACTTCTGAAGCTATTTTTCTAAATTCTGGCTTTGCTTACAATTCCGCCGAAGTTGCAGAAAGCCGCTTTAATGGAGAAGCTCCCGGATATGTTTATTCGCGCTATTTAAACCCCAGCTTAAAAATGCTGGAAGATAAATTATCTTTATTGGAAGGCGCTGAAGCGTCTTGTGTTATGGCTAGCGGCATGGCAGCGGTTTTTGCTTCAATTATGTGTCAAGTTAAAACTGGTGACCATTTTATTGCCTCTAAAGTTCTTTTTGGCTCTTGTTATCACATTGCTACTAAAATTTTACCTAATTACGGAATTGAAGTTTCTTTGATTGACGGAACCAGTCAAGATGAATGGCACAAGGCTTTTAAAAAAAATACTAAAGTTGTTTTTATTGAAACTCCTGCCAATCCAAATCTTGAAATTATTGATATTAAATTTGTTGCTGATTTATGTAAAAAAAATGGCGCGAAATTAATTGTAGATAACATTTTTGCTTCAGCTTACTGCCAAGAATCTCTTAAACTTGGAGCTGATATTGTGGTTTATTCAACCACTAAACATATGGATGGACAAGGTCGCACTTTAGGCGGCTGCGTTTTGGGAAGTCAGGAATTTATTAAAGATATTTTATTGCCTTTTCATCGTCATACCGGGCCCGCACTTAGCCCTTTTAATGCTTGGGTAGTTTTAAAATCTCTTGAAACTTATGCTTTACGCATGGAACGCCATTGTCAAAATGCTCAAAAAATTGCTGAATTTCTTGAAAAAAACCCTAAGGTTAAAAGAGTTTTATATCCAAATCTAAAATCTCACCCTCAATATGAAATTGCTAAAAAGCAGATGATTAATGGCGGCGCAATGTTAGCTTTTGAAATTAATGGCGATAAAAATGATACTTTTGCCTTCATGAATAAATTACAACTTATTGACATTTCTAATAATTTAGGCGATTCAAAGTCTTTAATAACTCATCCTGCAACTACAACTCATTCTAACATTTCAAGAGAAGAGCAGGAAAAGATTAACATTACTCAAAACATGTGCCGCCTTTCTGTTGGATTGGAACATGTTGATGATTTAATAAATGATTTAGAGCAGGCTTTAAAATAAAACTTGCTTGCCACATAAAATTCAGCTAGACTGAAATCTTGTAAACCTTAATTAAATTTTAATATGCCAAGTTTTGACATTGTTTCAAAAATTAATATTCAAGAATTAGATAATGCTGTTAACTCAGTTCTGCGCGAATTGACTAATCGCTATGATTTTAAAGGTGCAAAATTTTCAATCGAATTTCAGCAGAAAGAAGATAAAATCATAATTACCGCTGAAGATTCTTATAAAATTGGTCAAATTGGTGATTCTTTGAAGGTATTTTGCGTAAAAAGAGGTATTGATCCAAAGGCCCTAGATTTTCAAAAAGAAGAAAAAGCTGGAGGCAACACTATTAAACTAGAGGTAAAACTTAGAAATGGTATTGAACAAGAAACAGCTAAAAAAATTACTAAACAGATTAAAGATTTAAAAATGAAAGCTCAAGCTTCAATAAGAAGTGATGAAGTAAGAGTTGAAGGCAAAAAGCGTGATGATTTGCAAGAAGTAATAACCTTGTTAAAATCAACTGAATACGAGATTCCGCTACAATTTATTAACTTTCGAGATTAATTATGCAATTTTTTAAAAGCCTGTGGAAGATGTTTAAATTTGGAGCATCAGCAACGCTTGGCTTGCCAATTGCCGTTACCTTATTCTCGCTTCTTGGCACAGCATACCTTCTTGCTGAAGCAACTAATATTGTTGAAGCAAAAGTTAGAAAAGATATATTTGGAGGAAAGAGTGTCGGATTTAGCCCATTCTTTAAAAGTGTTTCCCAAGGAATTCGTGATACGATGGTGAGTGCTTGGACTGATTATTGCGCCTACGCTCCTATTCAAGCGGCAAAAATAGTTTTTGAAAAAACAGGCAGAGAATTAAATTTTACGGCACCCAAAGAAACCATAGAAGCACTAAAAGAAGCTAAAGCTGAAGTTGTTATTCCGCCACCTATTGCAGATGCTACAATAATACCAGCAAAGTCTGGAGCTTCAGAAGATAACAAAGAAATTGTTGCAAATCCAATACCTCCAATAAATAATGACGCAAAAACTGCGACAACAGAAGGAAATATTTTGAATACAGATTCATCAAAATTGCCATCAACAGCTATATCTCAGCCAGTTACAGCGGGATCATTAGTACAGCCGAAGGTTCTGGAGTTAGATAAAACTTAACCACCACCAATAAAATGAACGATCTCAACTTGACTCCCCTCGTCCAGAATCACTTCTAAAAACTGATCTGGATTAACAATTTGTAAATCTTTTTCCACTGCAATCTTTTTAATATCAAGCTCCAGATCCAAAATTAATTGAGCCACAGTTATTCTCTGCTCTAAAAATCTTTCTTCACCATTTAAAATAATCTTTACTTTTGACATAGTCTGATACGAAATTTATATTTTAGGCTTTTCTATAAAACTTATGCAATCATCATAATTAAAAAGAAAATACCAACTATTGTCATTCCCGCGAAGGCGGGAATCAAGATTCCAGCGCTTGATTTACTAAAGCTGGATTCCCGCCTTCGCGGTAATGAAAAAGAATTATAAAGAAGAAAATTACATTCTAAATTGAAATTATATAGTCGCTACATTTTTTATAAAATGCTACTTAGCTTTATTGGCTTTAGCTCAATATTTGTTTTGCTGATTTGGTTTAGTCGAGCCATTTCTTTTGTAAAATATATTACTGACAATGGCATAGAGCTCAGCCAATTCTTTTATCTTTTCGTTCTGATATTGCCTTGGCTGTTTTTATTCATCATTCCAATTTCTTTATTTTCAGCAATTTTGCTGATTTATAATCGATTAATTTCCAGCAATGAAATCACAATTCTGAAAAATTCTGGTCATACAAAACTTTCCATTTGCGGCCCAGTAATCTATTTAGCTATAATTTCATCCTTATTTTGTTTTATAATTT
>CAMDRL010000001.1 GCA_945906835.1 Rickettsia typhi | reverse complement strand
TCTGGTTGGCTAATAACTTGATCGACAGGTTGCTTAAGTTCTGATTTGTTCTTTGTCATTTTTTTGATTTTTTGAATTTGGAAACTCAAGCCAGAGTAACACTTGGCATCAGCTTTAAAAGCTTTATTTCTCTAACTTAGAAATGTGGGTGAATCATAAAAAACTAATCTTAAAAAAGAAGAGATTTTTTATGTTTTTTAACCTTTGCAATTCTCTCAATTTTCAACATCCCCAACTAAGCTTCTGCCAGATATTAACGCGGCAATAAGAACGGTAATAATGATTATTGCTAAGGCTTTATTATTTTTTAAATTTAACACCAAGCTTATATCATTAAACTTAAATAAGATAAGCTATTTGCCTAGCTTTATAGTAATGGTGTCTTGCTTTTCACCATCATCTGCAGCAACTTTCTGCTCATAACTCTTAACATAACAAAGTGAATTTTTCTTATCTTCACAATAATAAATCACGCCCTGTAAAGTGTACTTCTTACCAGAAGTTAATTTATTTAATTTAACATTCTCATCTCTAATAGCACTCCAATCAAAACTTGCCACCAGATCAGCTTGCTTATCTTTTTTAAGCTCTAATAAATTAATAAAACTTGGCCCTTTTTCATTAATTTTCCAATCGCCTTCTAAGCTAATTTTTACCGAAATTTCTTTATCTGCTGCCACAACTAAATTATCAGATTTTTGTAAATTTGGTAAATATTGCAAAAACCCTTCTTTAGATAATTTTAAAGGTGGCATCACCTCAAAAAGATCAACTTCCAAACCACCTCTATTTACCGATATGATGCGATTATTATTAGAGTCAGAAATATAAAATTGATTCAATATAGCAATAATTCCGCTTGGCTCATTAAATTGAGTAGAAGATGCTGAACCAATATTGTCACCTCTTTCTCTTGCGCCAATAAAGTTGTTAATTTTGCCAGAAGAGAACTCGTATCTTTTAACAGATTGACTAGCAACATCTGTAATGTAAGCACCAGTATCATCAACCATCAAGCCAGTAGGACGAGATAAAGAACCTGTTTCTTTGCCATTAGCTAAAGTTTCAATCTTTCCAGATTCTTTAAGAACTCGCAAAGATGAAAATTTTGAATCAACCAGATAAATATTTTCACCATATACTGCTATATCTGAAATTTGTGACAAAGAATTATCGGGATATTCTCCATCCACATTACCATCAGAGCCATTTCCAGCTAAAATAGAAACTTTCTTATCTTTAAGATTATAGGCTAATAATTGATGAGCTCCAGAATTAGCAATGATAATATTTTTATGATCAGAAGAAAATTCAATGTCACTTGGATCAGCTAAATTAAAGTCTTCAGCATTAGTAGTTTTTTTGATTACATCACCTCTTTCACCAGATCCAATCAAAGTGGTAACTTTTTCAGTCTCAAAATTTATTTCTCTTAAAGCATTGTTACCAGTATCTGCAACATAAAGCTTTCCATCATTATACAACAAGCCTTTAGGATAATTAAAAGCAGCCTCATCAAAAGAACCATCCTTAAAGCCACCAGATTCAGCACCAATTTTGAGAATTATTTCTCCAAGTAAATTGATAATTACAATATTATTTTTACCACTATTGGCAATAAAGATTGCCGGAACTTGACGAGATTTATAATTAAATAATTTGGCATATTCAAGCTTACTTGGAAAGCTTAAAACATTTGCTGTGACAGCATTTTCTTCAAGAAAAATTGGCAAAGCTTTATGGCTAATTTGATATTTAAATTCTGAGACAAGATCTTCTACATCAGTATCAATATCGGCAATTTCTTTTTCAGTAACATAGGTTTTTTCAATCGCACCATGAGCATTTATTAAAACTAAAGATGGTAATTTTTTTATCTCAAAATCATTGCCAATTTTAAGATTAATGTCATTAACCACCGGATAAGTAATATTATTTTTTAGAATAGATTTGATAATTTCTTGAGATTCACCCTTGTTAGATTTATTGCCAGAATGTACCCCAATTACTGTGAGCTTGCTTCCATGTTGCAGTTCTAATTTTTTAATTTTTAAAATAGTAGATTCACAATCTACGCAATCATAACTCCAAAAATTCAACAAAATGACGCGATTTTTTAGATCAGCAGTTTTTAAAGGACGGGTAGTGTTAAACCATTCTTGAGTTTCCTTGGAAGAGCTTTCAGTAATTACTTTACTAACATCAGATCTATGAAATGTAGCAGTAAAAAAAAGATAAGAGAATAAAGAATAAATACTATAAAAGGTTATCAAAGTGGCAATTATGAGTAGAATAAAAGATTGATCTTTTTTATTGAGTTTCATTTGTGAGGATATTTTGCGGTAAAAATAATTTTGTACTTATGCAAACTTGTTTCTAGAACATCGGTTATGGCCATTCAACACGACCTGAAAGAGATCCTGCAACAAATTCAGGATGACGGCCAAGAAGGATATCCCAACTTCCGTCATCCTGAACTTGTTTCAGGATCTTTAACTCTAGGTAGCTGACATGTAAACTAAGCTACATACTCACCTTTTCTGCTTCTTTTCTTACGAGTAATGTTTTCCTCGATTCTTCTTTTCTTCTCTTCAGAAGGTTTTTCATAAGCTTTTCTTCTTCTGGCTTCTTTGATAATCCCCTCTTTCTGAGTTTTCTTTCTGAAAGTTCTGATGGCCATTTCTAAATTGCCTCTTCCGGTTATTGTAACTTGCATCTTTGATTTTACCCCCTTTGGTCCTAAAAAATTACTAAAATTAACTTATAAAATATCGTCATCCTTGAGCCACTTGTGGCTCAAGGATCTAATGATTTTTAGCTTCGCAACTAAGTCTCACAAGATCCTCGATTTTACTTTGTAAAACCAAGGATGACGATGCGTGCAAAAAAACTATAAATTTGGATCAATCCAAGAAATATTTCCGTCTTTTCTGTGATAAACTACATTCAATCTTTTGTTTTTATTATTGATAAAAACAAGGGCTGGAAGATTTTGTAAATCCATTTGCATGATAGCCTCTTCAACACTTAACTCTTCAATATTAGTTGTTTTTTCATCAACAACTTTCATTGAATCTAACTCGTCAGATTCTTCACTTTCAATTTCTTCAAAAACATTTTAAGCAAGTGGAGGAAGTACATATTTCATAGCGTCTATAGCTTTATAATCAGGCTCTGATTGCTTAATTCCAGCACCATGATGACGATAATTTTTAATTCTTGCTTTATATCTTCTAAGTTGTTTTGCACATCTCTCGGCAGCCTCATTAAAACAACCGTAAACATCGCCTGCTTCAGCATCACTTTTAACATTAATACCACCTTTCACACCTTCATTAACAGTAATAACCACTTTAAAAGTTTGATTACTTTTTGAAAAATGAACTACAGCATTAACTGCTTTTTCAAAATATTTTTTTACTGATTTTGCAAGGTTTTCTTCAACATATTGTGTCAAAGCCTCACCAATTTCAATATTCGACCCAATTACTCTTATATCCATAAAATAAAATTAAATTTGATTCATAACAAATTGTAAAATTCCGCCACAATTGAAATATTCAGCCTCATTGCTGGTATCAAGGCCACAAACCAATGTGACTTCTTCTTTAGAGCCATCAGATCTTGTAATAACACATTTTAAATCTTGTTTAGGCTTAATGTTAGGGTCAATTCCCAAGATATCAACAGTTTCATTTCCTACTAGCTTTAAAGTTTTGCGATCTTGTAAAGGCTTGAAAATTAAAGGCATAACACCCATGCCAATAAGATTCGAGCGATGAATTCTTTCAAAACTTTCAGCAATTACCGCTTTAACTCCAAGTAAAAATGTCCCTTTAGCCGCCCAATCACGAGAAGATCCAGTTCCATATTCTTTACCAGCAAAAATTATTAAAGGAGTTTGCTGCTCTTTGTAAAACATCGCTGCATCATAAATTGATGTAATCTTATTTTCTTTAGAATTCTTTTCAAAAATTTTAGCAAAACCACCCTCTTTACCTTCAAGAACTTCATTTTTAATGCGAATATTAGCAAAAGTTCCTCTCATCATAACTTCATGATTACCGCGTCTTGCCCCATAAGAATTAAAATCTTCACGACTAACCAACTTATCTTTTAAGTAGTCAGCTGCAGGAGAATTAGAGGCGATATTTCCCGCCGGAGAAATATGATCTGTGGTAATTGAATCGCCAAATATACCCAAAATTTTAGCTGATTTAATTTCTGCAGAATTAGAGCGATGCAAATTGTCAAAAAAGTTAGGTAAACGAATGTAAGTACTATCTAAATTCCAAGCATAAGTGTCAGATTGAACAACAGAAATATCTTGCCAAGTCTTATCACCCTTGAATAAATCAGAATACTTTTTCTCAAAAACTTCTCTTTTGATATTCTCTCTAATCACATCATCAATCTCTTTTTTACTTGGCCAAATATCTTTTAGAAAAACTTTTTCCCCCTCATGATCTAAGCCAATTGGATCAGATACAAGGTTAGATCTGATATTTCCAGCTAAAGCATAAGCCACAACCAAAGGCGGAGAAGCTAAATAGTTAGCCTTTACCAAAGGATGAACTCGACCTTCAAAATTACGATTTCCTGAAATTACCGAAGATACTAAAAGATTTTTCTCTTTTATCGCTTCTTCAATTTTTGGATGAAGTGGACCAGAATTACCAATACAAGTTGTACAGCCATAGCCAACAACATTAAATCCAAGCGCATCCAAGTAAACCTGTAAGCCAGATTTTTCTAAATATTCACTAACAACTTGTGACCCCGGAGCTAAAGAAGTTTTGACAAAACTCTTTACTTTTAAACCCTTAGCAACTGCATTTTTAGCCAATAAACCTGCCGCAATTAAAACCGAAGGATTAGAAGTGTTGGTACAAGAAGTTATTGCGGCAATTGCCACATCACCATCTCCAAGGTCGGAATTGATTTCAGAAATTAAAGTGCGGTTTTTATCGCTTGATCCACCAATTTCAGATAAGAATTTTTCAAAAGATTCATCAACTTGCGACAAAGAAACTCTATCTTGCGGTCTTTTTGGACCAGCTAAACTTGCTTCAACACCAGAAATATTAAGCTCTACCACTTCACTAAATTCAGGCTCTAAAGCATAGTTTTCACAAAAAATATTTTGAGCTTTAGCATATGCTTTCACTAACTCGATATTTTCGTAGCTTCTGCCTGTAAGATTTAAATAATTAATAGTTTCTTGATCTATGGGGAAAATACCGCAAGTTGCGCCATATTCAGGCGCCATATTAGCAATTGTGGCACGATCAGCCAAAGAAAGATATTCCAAAGCTGGGCCAAAAAATTCCACAAATTTTCCAACTACACCTTTTTTACGAAGAATATTTGTAACTGTTAAAACCAGATCTGTTGCAGTTATTCCTTCATTTAATTTTCCTGTAAGTTTAAAACCAATCACTTCTGGAATTAACATTGAAATTGGCTGACCAAGCATTGCTGCTTCAGCTTCAATTCCACCAACCCCCCAACCTAAAACTGCCAAGCCATTAATCATGGTAGTGTGGCTGTCAGTTCCCACAACGGTGTCAGGATAAATAATAGTTTCACCTTCAATTTCTTTACTCCAAACCACTTGCGCTAAATTTTCTAAATTCACCTGATGGCAAATTCCGGTTCCCGGTGGCACAACTCGAAAATTATTAAATGATTTTTGCGCCCATTTTAAAAACTCATATCTTTCATTATTGCGCTGCATTTCAAGAATAACATTTTTACCAAATGCTTGATTGGATCCAGCAAAATCAACTTGCACCGAATGATCGATAACCAAATCAACTGGCACTAAAGGATTAATTTTTTTAGGATCTTTGCCCATTCTTTTCATCGCATCACGCATTGCAGCTAAATCAACAACTGCAGGAACGCCTGTGAAATCTTGCATCAAAACTCGCGCTGGGGTGTAAGCAATTTCTATTCTTTTTTGAGGATCTTTTACTGAATCAATCAAGCTAGAAATGTGATTTTCATTAACCACATCACCATCAAAATTTCTGATTAAATTTTCAAGAAGGATTTTTAAACTGAATGGTAATTTTGAAATATCTTTTCCTAACTTAGAAGCGACTTCTTCAAGAGAGAAGAATTTATATTCTTTTTCACCAACTTTAAGTGAAGACTTTTTTACAAATTCTTGAGTCATAAGTTTAATTAGAGTTTGTTGAAACGATTGTCCAGTTTGGATTGCTTATAGTTACATCTTTTTTGAATGTCCAAATATCGGTTAATTCAGCGATTTGATCTTTTCTTCCTTCAATAATTTGACCATCTTTATCAATAACATAATTAATTTGTTGCGAAACAAATTTAATAGTTACCAAAGCTTCATTTCCAAGCATAGAAGCTGAAATAATTTCTGATTTTTCAATTGAAATTAAATTGCTAACCAAAGTTTGTGAAGCAGCTTTTCTTTGATTAATTGACCCTTCAAAACCAGCATAAATTTTCTCAGAAAGTAAAAATTTAAGAGTTTCTAAATCTGCGCCCGCAAAGGCTTTAATAACCATTTCAAAAGCAGATTTTGCACCATTTAAGAAAAATTCTGTTGAAATATTGCAGGCTTTTATGGCTTTAAAGAATTTATCTTTGGAATTTGTATCAAGGGACCTGGTGATTTTTTCATCAATTTTATTTTGCTCTTCATTTACCACTTTCATCTTGTTTTGACCACTCATCATCTGATTCTGCAAGCTTTCTAGCAATTGCTTTTTTTGAGAAATTTTATCTTGAATTTGCTTTTTTTCACCTTCGTCAATTTTGCCAAGCTGCGCTTTTAGTTTAAAAAAAATAAAAAAAGCAATTGCTGCAAAAAAGAGAATATCCATAGAGGGTTATTTTAGAAATGTTTATACCAAAGCGAACTATTTAGATTTGAAACGGCCTTGGATATATAAAATATGGGGCAAGCGACGGGGATCGAACCCGCGACCCTCAGAACCACAATCTGATGCTCTACCAATTGAGCTACGCCTGCCATAATCATAATTTGCCACAAATTGAAGGTCGCATTTAAAAATCTAAAGGCTTTAATGTCAAGAGATCAAAAGAGGAAATTCAGCAATTATTCATGATACATGAAATATTACAAAGCACTAATCTCACAAAGCTCTTGTCATCCTTGGCTCGCAGGAGTTTAACCTCAATTTAAAGAATTTAGATTTGATATAGGCTTATGACACAAGTAACAAGATAAATTTTACTCTCAGCTTCATCCCCGCGAAGGTGAGGAATCCAGCGTTGATTAATCTGAATTAAAGCCTTCGCGTGAATAAAAACGGGAGTATAAATAGTTTATTTGGTATATGCTAATCTGAAGTCACTTTTTAATTTCCAGAAATCTCCTCTTTTTCCAAATCATATCGGTAATGAACTATTTCTCCATTTAATACAAAATGAATTGCCTGTTCAATAATCTCAAAAGGAGCTGTTTAGATCAACAAGAAGCTTCCCTAAATTGTTAAGAAACCAAAAATTAAGAAGCCTTTAAGGAAGTAATTTGACTATCAATTTCTTGAGCTTTCGATTCATATTTTTTAGCATCTTGATCATACTCATCAATCTCTTTCTCTAATACGCTAATTCTAATTTTTTCTGCATTAGTTAAACCATTCTCATCTTTAGCTTTTAAAGAAGTCAACTCGCTATTTCTAACATCTCTATCTAATTTTGCTAATTTAACTCTAGTATAAACTTGCGCTTTATCGCTTGATAGGCTATACAATTTGAATTCAGCAGTTTGAGATTCAGATTTTGCATAATCAGAAGCAGCTTTTAGATAATCACTTAAAGATTTCTTCTCATCAATTTCATCCAGAACTCTATTTATCTCTTCCGTTTTATTTCTAATATTATCCCAACTTTCTGGATCAGTTGTAAACTTTTCAGCTTCATCAATTTCTAGATTTACATGATTAACCACATCTACTTGAGTTATGGTGAATGCATATTGATCGTATTTTAATCTTTGCTCTGACTGATAAATATTAGACAACAAACTTTCTCTTTCATACATATCTTCTGGAGTTTCATATTTTCCATTAGACTCATTTTGGAATTTTGCGTAATCATCTCTTGCGTCATCAAGATTTGACTCTGATTTACAAATATTGTAATGCATAGCTTTAATAAATTCTAACTTCTTAGCTTCATCAATCTCATTTTGTATATCAGCTCTTGAGCTATCAATCTTTTTAATTTCTGTTTGAGCTTCCACAACTTCACGCACAAGTTTACTTTTAATTGTAGCAGAGTCGGCATCCTCTTCTATCTCACTTATTTTATCTTGAATCTGATTTATATTGGTCTGCAATTCAAATGCCTTTTTATTTCTACTAGCAAGCTCTTCTTGCAAACTAATAGTTACAGCAATTGCACTATCCAAATCAAATACCGCTTCATTTAAAGAAATCTTTTCTATAGATTTAGTAAAAATCTTATCTTCTAAATCCATTCTCTTTAAGCCTTCCCTAGCTTCTTTAATATCAAAACCATCTTGCAATCTTTTTTGTTCTTTTTCAGCCTCAGCAATTGCTTCTTTAGCTTCGTCTTCTCTATTTTTAGCTTCTTGAATTTCTTGTTTTCTATTCACATAATCTGAATCTGGACGGGATGAATCCAATAAATCACTGAGTTCTCTTTCAGAGTTAATTTTTGCCTCACGGAATAAAGCAATACTATCTTCCAGCTCCACTGTTTTTCTTAATTGATAAAGCGCTTTGTAAGACTCAGCTGATCTTTCTTCAATATCTTTTTGTTGCTGCTCAAGATCGATTTTTCTTTGATTTGTTGCAGAAACCAACTCAGAGCGCACTAAAGTAAGTTCTTTTTCAGATTTTAAAATCTCTTCATTAAGCTTGCCAATATCTTTCTCCAAATTTTGCGTCTTTTTAGCTTGAGAAAGTTTCTTTTGGGTTAAATCAATATCTTTCTTCAAAGATTCCGCCTTGCGTTGAGAATTGGCAAGATTTCTTTTATTTTCCTGCTCTTGAGCTATTAATTTTGCAAATTGCTTTTCTCTTTCTTGCGGTGTGTTTCCAACAACTGGGATGTTTTGAAAATCTTTAGCAATTTTTTCAAAAGCAACAATTTTTTCTGCATTCTCTTGAGCTTCTTTTTCTAATTTACTTATCTTTTCTTCAGAAAATTTAACTTGTCTTTGAGCTTTTTCAGCCGTCATTGCCGCTCTTTCAGATTTATTTTCTGCACCCTTTCTTCTTTCATAACTCTCTTGATATTCACGAGCTATTTGTTCTTTTCTCATATTTTCAAAATCTTTTTGAAAGTTATTAACCCTTTCAGACACATATCTTTTTTCTGCATGTTTCTTACCAAAAATAGATCCGCTTTCCCTGAATTGTTTCACACCAGCTTCCAAATTTCTACTTACTTCAAACCTATCTTTTATATCCTTTTCAATTCTTTCATTAACATACTGCAATCTTGAAGCTTCTTCTAACAAGGTTGTTTTTCTTCCATCAATTTCAATTTGATTAAAACCTTTTGTTATTGATGCTTCGCCACCTAATTTTCTTAGCTTATCAGCTCTTTCTTTATCATTTACTGTCTCAATAACAGATCGTCTTACCTTAGCCTGCTCTTCTCTTGCCCTCTCATAATCACTAATGGTTTTTTGTAATAATTCTTGCTGCATTGTTTCAGCTTTCAGCCTACCTTCTTCATTCCCGCTATTACGCAATGCCTCAATTTCTCTGAATTTATCCTCAATATTTTTTTGAGCATTTTGTTTTAGCTGTTCTTTGAGAAAATCTTCTTTTTTAGAATAAAACCCCTTCTCTTTTGCATCAATTTCTTTAAGAGATTTTTCCCTTTCCACTTCAAGATCCAACCTTTCTTTAGATATTTTTCTTGCTCTCTCTTCAATTTTAGCATCTTTTGTTTCTTTTTCTTCAAAAGCTTTCTTGCGATCATTTTGTTTACCTTGAGAATTTGCCAATGCTGCAATTTTATCTTTATATTCCTTATTGACCTCATCCTTTCTTGATGCAAGCAATCTCTCTTCGCGCTTTATGCTATTAATTTTTTCATTATATCTTTTTTTTGTTTCATCTTTATCTTGTTTAAATCTTTTATCAGCATCTCTTAAATTATCTCTTAAAACTCTGTCATCAGTTTCTTTGTTAAATTTATTAACTTTATCTCTTTCAAACCATCTGCCAAAAACCAAATCCCCAGTTGCTCTATCCCGAATATTACTTGGAGAAATTCTTCTTGGATCAAAATATTGTAATCTGGTTAATTTTGCATTTTCTTCTGCAACTTTTACCTTTCTTTCATTTTTTTCAACTTTACGCAAAAATATTTCTCTTTGCTTTGTTGGATTATTAGACTCATTTCTATTCACAACTTTAGAAACAAAACTACCAAGCCTATTAGCAGCATCGCCAATTTTATAAGCAGTTTCTCCAAACTTACCTTTCTTTTCCGCCATCCTTTCTTGCCTTTCTGACATTTTTTGCTGATTCTTAAATTCATTATCTTTTAGATGTTGCAAATATTTATTTTGCCCTTCTTTGTCACCAGCAAAAGCTTTGGCTGCTTCGCTTGTTGTCATTCTAGATTGTTTTTTGATCAGGTCTTCAAATTTACCTAGGTGCTTTTCAATAGCCTTTTTTCCACCTGAAAGATTACTCTCAGCCCAAGCATTAGCTTTACTTATTAACTCTTTCTTCAAAGCATCACCAGTTAAAGATGAGGGAGCGCTTTTTTGATTTTCTGCTTCTTTTTTAATGAATTCTTTTAAAGGCTCTTTTACTAATTTATCATCCAATCTTGCCAAAACAGATGTCATATTAACACCGGCAAGCTTCATTCCCGAAGGATCGAATGTTTTTGCTTTATTTGGTTGATTTTCACCCCGATACATCTTGGTTTGCATAGCAGACACAGTTTGCTGCCTAACAAATAAATCAGCTTTTACCCCAGTTAATCCTTTTGCAGTCGCATCCTTCTTTGCCTGATCAATTGCAGTATCTATTATTTTATTACGATACATTGTTAGTGGACTGTTAGGCAGTCGAGCTGAAACCTTATCTATTAAAGCAGACGCACCTGTTGCCCTTAAAACTTGTGTACCACCCTGAACTAAAGCACCAGCGCCAAATTTAGCAACACCAAAACCTTTTTCAGCGGCAAATTTGGCAAGACCAAGAACCCCTCCTTCAGTTCCTCCACTAGGATCTTTTCCACCACCCATAATTCTACCTGCCAAGTTCATACTAGATTGCCCTCTACCTGCATTATTAGCATCTTTATTTGAATCGCCGCCAATAGTAATCAAATAACCTGCAACACTTGGTATTTGATCAATAATAAGTTTTGTAATAAATATCAAACCACCAAGAGCAATAAAATCATTACACCATTCAACTAGTGATCGATTAATATCCGCTTTATAAATTCCAATTTTTAAAGATGGAAATCCCAAAAGCTCATAACAAGTTTTATAGTAAAGCAGCGCAACAAATTTTTGATCAATTAGAACTACAAAATTATATAAAATTATGAACATGATCATAATTTCCAGAGATCTTGAGCCTAAATAAGATATCCACCTTTTAAATATTGGATTTGTTTGACTAAAGAGACTGAAGCACATAAAGACTGGACCTAAAGACAAAACTACAACCATCTTCATCAGATTGACTACATAGAATGTTGCAGCAAGTAACATCACATAAATAAACGCCGCAATCAGAAAATAGATTACGAAAATATATAATAATCCGAATAATGACTCAAATAATAGACCAAAGATTTTTTTCGCCGCAGCGGAAGAGAGAAGTTTTGTAATTGTTAAATCAATGAAAGAGAAGCGTGTAGAGTTACTGGTATCAGTGGCGCGATCAATTTGCGATATTAGAATTGAAGAAGTTTGAGAGTTAAGATTTCCATCTGATAAGTCCATAAACATACCAATAACATAATTCATGCTATCGACAAAGAATTTTACGATAATTTCATTGTAGAGAGTCCAACTGCTTGCTGTGGTAAATAATATTACCAAACCAATTTTAATTATACGACTTGTTAGTTCTTTTTTATTGATTTCAGCAACACCAATTAAAGTGGCAATACCAAAGAAAGATATGTAGAGAGACAATATAACATGTAATGCTTTTATAAAATCAGAATCCATAACGATGGCTTTATACATAAACTCAATAACACCACCTTCTCTCACGCAATTTTTCTTATCAGCGTCAGGATTGCTGACGCAAGACTCTTTGCCCATTACAGTATCTTCAATCAAACTCACTAAAAACTCTAACAAACCATTGCCTTTAGTGCTTCCAACGCCGTTGAAAAATTTTATATTATAGCTGCCAGAATTATCCAAATAATAACTGTCATAAATTATCATTTTTAACAAAAATCGTGTCATTCGCACTTCTAAAAAGATATTTTGTAACATCTTTATCATTCTCATCCAAACATTTACCATTTCCATTAAGCCCAATATCGCAAACCGCTTCTTCCGTAAATAAATGATAAACTCGAAATGGAGTATCATTGCCGCTTCTACCAAACAATCCTAAATAAAGCCCCATTCCAGCATTATATTTACAAGGCTCTTGCTCATTAGCTGACTTTACATTACCATATTTATCTTGGTAATTGAGGGGAGTGTGATATGCGCTATAAGCAGTTGCTGGGCCATAATTGGTGGTACAGGTACATTTTGCAGGATCATTTTGTTGATCTCCACTACAACTAACATTAACTTTCGTATAGCCATTAGTGCCAATTTCAGGAACAGAAACTTGACCTCTGTGACAAATACAATTGTTCACATCGTTTTTTTTAGTACAGAAGTTACATACTGGCAATTCATCAAGTTGACTAGAATTTGTTTCATCTCCAAACCACGGCGTCCATTGCCCAGTAACTTGAATTAAAAATTGTTCACCATTTGATCTTAAGTCAGTTTGAGTCCATTCAACTTTTTGACCACCAGTAATATCATCATTTGCAGGATCATAATCACCATTATAAGTACCTATGATTTTATCAGAACCAGGATTTGATTTAACAGTAACACTTTTTCCATCAAATTCATCAGCAGCAACGCAACCTTCATCACAGGAAGCAAGAAAAGAGGCGAGAAAAATCAAACTAAAAATTTTAGCTAATTTTTTTGCCAAGTTCATTATTAAGGGGGAAGATAAGGTTTGTATATCAAAATGGTACCTGCGGCCGGACTTGAACCGGCAAGAGCGTTGAGGCTCCACGGATTTTAAGTCCGTTATGTCTACCATTCCATCACGCAGGCGTAAAATGAAAACGAGCGGTGCAAGATAATTTTGCGACTGCAAATTGCAAGGGAAATTACAGGAATAATTGGAATTCTTTCTTCTTATTCTTAACCGTCGGTTGAGCGTATTTGAAACCATCGGAAGGTTCTTGCTGTGATTTAAATCCGCAGCAATAACCTTCCGATGGTTTCGAATAGGCTCAACCAACGGTTTTAGAAAATTTATTAAAGATGTTAAAAGTTTACAATACCACCTCAACCAACTGCCCAACTTTAACAAACTCCAACTCTTCCGCATTACAAACATTCTTTAAATCTTCAGCAATTTCAGACAAATCTTTTTCACAATTAATAACTAATTTTTTTACCGTAGTTTTCATTGAAATATTTTGCTCTGATTTAAACTTTCTTACCTCAAAAATTATAGCTAAAGCAGCTTCACCAATATCAAAAAATTTCTGATTAAAATATTCTTCAGAAATTTTAGGCCAATTGCCACGAGCATTTATTGAACCAGTTTTTGCAAATTCTTCAGCAAAAATTGTTGAATAAATTTCATCACAAATATGCGGAATGAAAGGTGAGAAAAGTTTTAGAATTGTATTTAGACAAATTCTTAAAGTTACAATTGCACTTTGCTGTTTTGCTGTAACTTCTGATTTTTGGGCTTCAGTTAATTCAACGCCAGCAATCTTTTCAGCCACTAAACCGTAAGAACGAACTTTACAAATTTCTAAATAATTATCACAAAGATCTTTCCAAAAAAATTCTTCAATTGCTTCGCGGGCACGGGCATATTCGAATTTTTCAAACTCATCAGTTGCGCGTTTTACAGTTTGTTGTAAACGAGATAAAATCCACAAATCTGCAGCTTCAGTAACGCCTCCTTTCAGCACTTGCAGCAGGACGGGGTTTGTAACCCCATCCTCCCGTTCATGCCCATTTAATGAACATGGGGAAGGACTTACAAACCCCTTCCCGCTTCTGCTTGCAATTTCAACACCACCCTCAACATTCAGCATAGAAAAATTCATAGAAGCAAATTTCGCCGCATTAAACAACTTAGTAATCAACTTTTGCCCAATCTTAAACACCTCTTCGCTGTAAGCAGTGTCAGCACCCAAATGCGAAGTTGAAGCCCAATAACGCACAATATCAGAACCCTTTTCTTCAATCAAAGAAGTTGGAGTAACCACATTACCTTTTGATTTACTCATCTTAGTTTTATCAGCCGCCAAACACCAACCAGAGATCATCAGGTTTTTCCACGGAATAGAATTTTGATGCAACACCGCTTTGGTCAAAGTGTAAAACGCCCAAGTACGAATAATTTCATGAGCCTGCGGACGAAGATCAGCTGGGAAAAGTTTTTCATGACGCTCTGAATTACCAAGATCCATTTCCACACTAATTCCACGAGATGAAAGCTGGGGAGAAACCGAAGAAGTCATCCAAGTATCCATGATGTCGGTTTCTGGATCGACTATCCACTCTAAACCTTTATCATCTACTACCACTCTATTATTGTTTTCATCAATACCAACTTGTTTATATCCTAAAGGTAAATCAATTTCTGGGTCTACTGGAAGTTGTTCTGGTAAAGCTACTATTTTTTTATGAATTGGATTCTCATCAGCTTTAAGCTGATTAAAAATACCACCCACATACCAAGAGCTTGAGATATTTTCATCTTTAACATACAAGTCCCACACTGGAAATTTTACACCAAAAAATCTTTGACGACTTATACACCAATCCCACTGCAAACCATCAATCCATTGATCAATACGCACTTTCATATATTCAGGATACCAATTGCACTCTGCGGCTTTGGCTTTCAGTTGATCTTTTTTGTCGAGAATTTTTATGAACCATTGTGGAACAACAAGAATTTCGATTGGCACACCTGAACGCTCGGCACATTTTACAGCACGCTTAATAGTTTCTTGCTTCAACAAAACGCTCCCATTGTCATTCTGGCGCAGGACCTCGCTCAGGACGGGGTTTGCAACCCCGTCCTCCCGTTCATGCCCATTTAATGAACATGGGGAAGGGTTTACAAACCCCTTCCCGCTTTGGTGATTAGATTGAGTATTTTTTAAAGCTTCAATTATTGAATCTTTGGCTTGTTTTATATTTTTACCAAACACTAGATTCTTATAAACCTCTCCAAGATTATCTAGGTTAAGACATTCTTCTCTTTTGATATGTCCATTAAATCCAAAAAATAAAATATCATCTGGATCGTTTTTGTTATCAGGTTTTGGAGCGGCAGATAATTCAGACATTTTACCATCTTGTCCAATAATTACCCGTAACTGTAAACTATACTTCTTCCACCAACGAATATCAGTCTCATCCCCAAAAGTACAACACATCACCGCGCCAGTCCCTTTATCCAACTGCACCAAATCATCAGGAATAATTTTTACCTTCACACCAAAAAGCGGAGTAATCGCATAAGATCCATGAAATTTTTTATATCTTTCATCATCAGGATGAACCATCACCGCAACGCAAGCGGGCAAAAGCTCTGGACGAGTTGTCATTATAATGATTTTCTCAAGATCGTCTGGATTCACGCCTTCGCGGGAATGACAAACAGAAAACTCAATCTCATTCATCACCCCCTCAACTTCCTTATCAATCAAATCCGCCTGCGCCAAAGCCGTGCGGTCTGAAATATCCCAAAATACAGGTTCAAATTTTTTCTCAACTAAACCTTTTTTATGTAAATCTAAAAACGAAGCTTGTGAAATTTTTTGTGATTCAGAAGAAATTGTTTGATATTTCTGATCCCAATCAACTGAAAGAGCGATTGAATTGAATAAAATCTCAAATTCTTTTTCTGCTTCTTCAACAACTTCACGACATTTCATAACAAAAGATCCATGACCATTTTCCGCCTCATAAACCCCAGCTTTTTTGCCAATAATTTTTTCAACTAAGCGTTCCGTAGGAAGTCCATTATCGTCAAAACCCATTGGATAAAAAACATCTTTGCCAATCATTCTTTGAAAGCGCGCTACGAAATCTGCTTGCGTGTAAGAGAAAACATGCCCCATGTGAAGAAGTCCTGAAACTGTTGGAGGTGGAGTGTCGATTACGAAAGTTTGATCTTTTGGTAAATCATTTTTCCAAGAAAAAATCTTTTGTTCTTTCCAGTGATTTTGCCAAAATTTTTCGCGAGTTTTAGCATCGTATTTATCAGGGAGGGATTTTATTTCTGTCATTTTTGTTTTTTATAAATAGATCGAAGTTGCGTTTTCTACCTCCCCTAACCCCTCCTTATCAAGGAGGGGAATGCTTTTAGTTCTCCTCCTTGATAAAGAGGGGAATGCTTTCAGCTCCCATCCTTGATAATGAGGATAATGCTTTTAGTTCCCCTCCTTGATAAGGAGGGGTTAGGGGAGGCGTTCGTCACACACTCGGTTTTTTTTAATTCACTTCAAGCAAATCAACCACATATCTTCCAAGCCTATGAAGATAAATCTTGCCACCAACAATAATCGGTGAATGATATGTTCTTTCGCCAACATCATAAGTCTTTTCAACCTTACCATCAAAAGGTGAAGCAATTAACAGCTTGCCTTCAATATTAGAAATCAACAATTTATCACCAACCATCACCAAACCATCATAAATAATTTTGGTCTGCGGCTTACTATCTTTTTCCAAATTTGGTAATTGCGAAATCCATTTCACGCCACCAGTTTTTTTATGAACCGCAATCAATCTATTATCATTATTAATCACATAAAGAAAATCTCCAGCCAACCAAAAATCAGTGATTCCAGCAATTTCTCTTTTCCATAAATAATTACCTTTGTTAGCATCAATCGCCATCATAAAGCCGCCATTACCAATTGCATAAACTACGCCATCTTTAGCCAAAGGTGTTGCATCAATATCATTCAAATAAAAATCTGAACTATTAGCCTTACTTAAATTCAAATCTTGCGACCACAAGACTTCACCAGTTTTTTTGCTAACTGCATAAATTTCTCCTGAAGAAAAACCAGCAATCACAATATCTTGATAAAAAATTGGATCTGCCGCACCAATAATTGCAGTGTTGCGAATTATTGCCGAAACCACCCATTGCAACTCACCATTCAAAGCATTTAAAGCATAAACTTTATTATCATTAGTGGTAACAAAAACCAATTTTCCATCAGAAATTGGCTTAGAAATTGGAATTGAAGAAATATCTTTAGACCATAAAACTTTACCATCAACTGCACTTGCAGCCACTATTTTATTAACTCCAGCAACTGCAAAAATTTTACCATCATTATAAGAAATTTTTGGACTTTGATAATTTTTTAAAAATTTGCGTTCAAAAATTCTACTTTTCCAGATTTTTTTCTTAGAGCTTAAATCATAAAGCGAAAGAACCCCAGAGGAGCTCAGAAGAAAAGCTTTATCATCTTTAATTACAGGGGAAAAAACAAAATCATCATCAGATATGAAAGAAAAAGAAGACCAGATTTGCGCAGTATTTTTCAAGACGATTTCTGAAGAGTTGCTCCAAAATTTTTTCTTGGTTAAAAATTCTTTGGAAAAATTTTCAACTCTTTGATTTTGATCGTTATTAGAACCATTCCAAATGTAATTTTTTTGCTGTTTTGGTAAGGTAATTTTAACACTTTCTAATTGCGGATCAATTTTAATTGTATCAATAACAGAAAAAGCAGAAACCGCTTTTTCTTTGTCATATTTTTTATTATTGTCAGAACATGAAAAAAGAAAAAGTGGCAAAAGAATTATAAGAAAAAACAATCTACACACATTGTCATTCACGCGAATGCAGGAATCCAGTTTTAATCCCGAAAATTCTGGATTCCCGCCTTCGCATAGATTACAAATTAAAGTAAGAGGACGACAATACGGAATGTGAGGATTGTAAAGCGAAATAAACTTAAAATTCATCACTATTATTTTTTAGATTCTTCTGATTTTGACTGAACTTCTAAAGCCTCAGGAGCATTTGGGCTGTAACCTTTAGAAATTACAATTTTCATACCCTCTTCTGCTCTTTTTTTCAAACCTTCTTCTGCTTCTGGATTTTTTGCTAAAGATTCAAAAGTTAAATAAGCTTTATCCAAATTATTTTTATGCATTTGCACTAAAGCTTTTTGCTCAGAAATTTGGTTTTTAAGCTCTTTGCTACCCGCTTCAATTTTTTCAATTCTAACTAAAAGATCATCTTTTTGAAATTCGGTTTCATCTGAAATCCAAACTTTAACCACCAATAATCCGCCTAAATCTTTAATATAAGCATCGCACCCTTTGCATTGATTAATTTCTTGATACAATGCCACTGCTTCTGAATTTTTACCTTCATCTAAAAGTAAAGCCGCATAACGCAAAGTGGCTAAAGCTTTAATATTTTTTGGCGCAGATTTTGTTTCAACAATTTTCTTCAAGGTTTCTTTGGTTTTTTCTAAATCTCCTGATTTTTGATCAACTATTGATTGTTGTAAAATTTCAGAAAATTTGGCTTCCTGTGATTTTTGATAAGCATTAAAAATAAAAAAACTAATCGCGCCAACCACAACTAAGCCAGCAATAACAACTAAAATTTTACTATTTTTAGCTATTAATTTTTTTAAATTATCACTTCTAACTTCCGATTTAGCTTGGCTAATGATTTGATTTATTTCGTTATTTTCTGACATGTTTATTATTATTTTGATTAAAGAATTAGAGAATTTTATCAGCAGAACTTAACCTTACACAACAATCTAAGGTATTTTTCAAAAGATATGCAATGGTCATAGGTCCAACTCCGCCAGGAACTGGCGTAATGGCGCTTGCAACATTTTTAACATTTTCAAAATCAACATCACCAACCAATTTGGTTTTGCCATCTTCTAAAGTAATGCGATTAATTCCAACATCAATCACAACTGCATCTTTCTTTACCATATCAGCTTTTATCAACCCCGCAACTCCAGTTGCAGAAACCAAAATATCAGCTTGCAAACATTCGGCTTTTAAATCTTTGGTAGAACTATTAGCAATTGTAACAGTGCATTTTTCAAGCATTAAAAGCCTTGCTAAAGGTCTTCCCACAATGTTAGAAGCACCAACAATTACAGCCTTTAACCCCGATAAATCATACCCTAAATCTGACTTTATTAAATGCATACAGCCAAGTGGAGTGCATGGAATTAAGGCTTTTTCATCACCATCAATTTCACCAACTGAAAGTTTACCAACATTAATCACATTAAAACCATCAACATCTTTACGATAATCAATCGCACGAATCACTGTTGCAGCATCAATATGCTTAGGCAAAGGCAATTGCACCAAAATTCCATGAATTTTTTTATCAGCATTTAATTCCTCTATTTGAGCAATCAAGGCTTCCTGCGAAATATCTTCTGCCAATTTATATTGCAAAGAATTCATGCCCACCAAGTGAGCAGCCTTTTCTTTATTGCCCACATAAACTTCACTTGCTGGGTCATTACCCACCAAAATTACCGCCAAACTTGGGGTAACATGTAAATCTTTTTTAATTTTGTCAACTTGCTTAGCAATTTCCAACTTCAAGGAAGCGGCAATTTCTTTACCATTAATAATTTTTGCGGTCATTTTATTGAGATATTTGAGGAATTTAGATATGAAAGAATTTAGATTCGTTAAGGAATAATTCCACAAGATTTTGAGATTTTTTTCTATCTTAAATACCAGTGTCATCTTGAGCGAAGCGAAAGATCTCATAAGATCCTTCAGGCCCTGCCCTCAGGATGACCACGCATTGCCTTAATCGCTAATTGTATCGTCCCTTTGAGTAATGGAATTGATTCTGGAAACTTTAATCCAAATAAACCTAACTTCAAAAAGTTAGATTTTTCTCAGTTTAAAATCCAATATTGCCACATCAACAAAGAGGATTTATGGTTCAAGTTTTACATGCACGCGCCACAACTAAGATTGCCATTCGAAAAAAAATTCAACAATCTCAAAATGGCGCCCATGAGTTGGCAAAGGAGCTTGGAATAAATTTCAAAACTGTGATAAAATGGAGAAAAAGAGATCATGTTTCTGATCTTTCTTTTGGCTCAAAGAAAATAGGCACTGTTAACAAAGTTTTGCAAATTTAACAAATCAATATAATTTAACTCAATTTAACCAATAAATTGAGTTATGGACACAAGTTTATATCCAATGAGCCCGTCGCAAACTAAATTTTCTGATGCTGAATTTTTTGGGAAATTAGATTTGCAGCGGGCTCATTAGACACTATTAGCTAATTATTTTTATCCCATATTTAGACCTGACATATTTAGACCTGTTTTTGCTTATTTTTGACAAAATTATTCAAAATATATCCAAGTATTTATTGTAATTTTGTCAAAAAAGCGCTAAAAACATGTCAAATTTTTTGCTAAAAATAATTAGCTAACAGTGCCTAAATATAAATGTATTACTTTTAATATTTTCAAAATAAAACAATTGATAATCTTTAATACTAAAAGTACCTTCTTAGAAATTCTCAAACATATCATAAAAAAATAATATGACTTCTACTCCAACAAAAACTAAAGAAATAAAACCGTTTGTAAAAAAGCCATCTTCTCCATTCAATAGTGACCCTCATAATAATAGAAACGGTAAATCTGGCGCTGGTGGGTCTGTTGTTTCTGGAAATCAGAAAATAAAATCAATCAATGTGCCAAAATTTAAAGGTGGTAGCGGTGGGGATAGATAAGTAACATCTTAAGTTTTTAGTAAATCACCAACCCGTCCGGTTGAGCGTAGTCGAAACCATCATAAGGTTCCTTCTGTGACGCAAATCCACAGCAAGAACCTTCCGATTGTTTCGACTACGCTCAACCGATGGTTGATTAAAGATGTTACGGTACGAGTCGCTAAGATAACTTAATTAAAGCTGGAAACTACAAAAATTATTTGTTTAATAATTCCCACAAAACCCCATCAAACAAACAATCGATTCAATTCTAAATGAGCAAACTTTCATTTAACCATCTTCTTGAAGCCAATCAAATCAAAGAAAGTGATATTAAAAAACTCATCACTCTGGCAGAAAAATTTCGCAAACAAGGTTATAAAAAAACTTTCTTAGATGCCGATTGCTCTGGCTTGATCTTAGCAACATTATTTTTTGAGCCAAGCACCCGAACCAGATTTTCTTTTGAATCAGCAATGCTGCGTCTTGGTGGTAAAGTTATTGCTTTAGAACAAGGGGAGTCATCTTCAGTAAAAAAAGGTGAAAGCCTTTCTGACACTGGCAGAGTAATGAGCAACTATGCTGACATTATTACCATTCGTCACGACAAAGCTAACTCTGCTGCTGAATTTGCAAAATATGCCACAGTTCCTGTAATCAACGCTGGAGATGGTGCCAACCAACATCCAACTCAATCATTGGTTGATATTTACACAATTTTTTGTGAAAAGAAAAAATTAAATAATTTAAAAATTGGCATATTGGGAGATTTAAAATATAGTCGCACTGTTCATTCGCTTCTGGAATTGATGAGCCATTATTCAGGAAATCAATTTACCTTAATCTCACATCCATCTTTAGCTCTTGATGCAAAAAAGAAAAAAGCTTTTGAACAAAATGGCTGTAAAATTGTTGAAAATTCTAACTTAGAATCGGCAATTAAAGACTTAGATATTCTTTATGTAACGCGCATTCAGCAAGAACGCTTCACTGATAAAAAAGAATTTGAAAAAGTAAAAAATGTTTTTCGCATTAATAAAAAAACTTTAACCAAAGCCAATAAAGACTTGATTATAATGCATCCGCTTCCGCGTATTAATGAAATTGATGAAGAAGTTGATCATCTTCCTTGCGCTAAATATTTTGCACAGGCTAATTACGGAATTTATATTCGTATGGCTTTACTTACTTTGATGACAAAAAACTAGACCTCTATTTGCAATTTATGATTAACAACAAATCTAAGATAAAATTAGTAATTTTCTTCTGCGTTTTAACAGTATTTTTAGTTGGATATTTTTCTTTAGCTAATGCACAAAAGAAAAAATCTAACTTAGCAAATGCCGCCGTAAATCATGAAATAGAAGTTACTGTTATCACTGTAAAGAACCAAGAAGTTCAAGTATTTCAAGAATTACCTGCGCGCGTCTCAGCTTACAAAATTTCAGAAGTTCGCCCTCAAACAGATGGAATTATTAGAAAACAACTTTTTGAAGAAGGCAGTTTTATAAAGGCTGGAGAGGCTTTGTATCAAGTTGATGCTTCGCTTTATCAAGCTGAATATGAAAGTGCTCATGCTAAATTAAAAACCGCTGGTTTGAAAAAAAGTCGTTATGAACAATTACTAAAAGTTAATGCCATTAGTAAACAAGATTATGATGATGCGGTAGCAGATTTTGCGCAGGCTCAATCTGAAGTTAAAAAAGCTAATATTCATCTTGATTATGCCAAAATTCATGCACCAATTTCAGGTTTTGTTGGTAAATCAAATGTTACTGAAGGTGCTTTAGTGGTTGCCAATCAAGCACAAATTCTGACCACAATTGCTCAGCTTGATCCAATATTTGTTGATATAACTTTACCAACCAGAGACTTGATGAAAATTGGCGATCAAAAAGATATTCCTGTCAGCATTATTGTTGATGGAGTGGAATATGAAAATAATGGTGTGTTAAAATTTTCAGAAGTTTTTGCTGATGAATCTACTGATTCTGTGCGCTTAAGAGCCAAGTTTGCAAATAGTAGTAAAAAATTACTTCCGGGAATGTTTGTAAATGTTAAGCTTCATTTAAAACCAACTCAGTCTGTAAAAGTTCCGCAAAGAGCAACTAATCGTGGTTCAGATGGGAATTTAATGGTTTGGACTGTTGATCAAGAAAATATCGTAAAAGCAAAACCTATCAAAGTTAGTCAAGCTTTAGGAAGTGACTGGATAGTTTCAGAAGGTTTGGAAGATGGAGAAATAGTGGTTTATGAAGGGTTTCAGAAAATATCGGACGGTATGAAAGTTAAGATGGTTCCCTTAGAATTGGCTAAAGAAGATGCTGAATAACCAAACGCTTAAACCATCTTTGTCATTCCAGCTAATGTGGGAATCCATTTTTAATAACACCTTCTGGATTTCCGCCTTCACCAGATTGTC
Source organism: Rickettsia typhi (assembly GCA_945906835.1). Classification (GTDB taxonomy): domain Bacteria; phylum Pseudomonadota; class Alphaproteobacteria; order Rickettsiales; family UBA1997; genus UBA2645. The sequence continues at coordinate 6,118 of CAMDRL010000001.1, read as the reverse complement.
AAGAAAGAAAGCAAAATCAACAAAGAAAAAAGCGAAAACCAATAAATAATTCATGTCTAATTTCTTCATCAATCGCCCAATATTCTCTTGGGTATTAGCTATTATTGTAATGCTGGCTGGTGCTTTGTCATTGCTGAAAATGCCGGTAGAACAATATCCAAATATTGCTTCTCCTTCCGTTTCAATTTCAACTTCACTTCCTGGCGCATCTGCTGAAACTCTTGAAAATAGTGTTTCGCAAGTAATTGAACAAAGCCTTATTGGTATTGATTCTTTGCGCTACTTTTCTTCAAGCAGTGATTCCAGCGGCAATGTTAATATCACTCTTACTTTTGAACCAAAAACCAACCCTGATATTGCGCAAGTGCAAGTGCAAAATAAATTGCAATCTGCCATGCCGCTTTTGCCGCAAGAAGTTCAACAGCAAGGCGTGAGAGTTAACAAAGCTAATAATAATTTTTTATTAGTTATTGGGCTTTATTCAAAAGATAACAGCGTTAGCCAAGAAATATTAGGCGATATTCTGCTTTCAAATATGAAAGATGTGGTTTCTAGAATTAACGGCGTGGGAAATGTTACGGTATTTGGCAATCCCCGTGCTATGAGAATTTGGATTAATCCTGACAAGCTTTTTGGCTACAGCCTTACAACTCAAGAAGTTATCGCAGCAATTAAAGTACAAAATGCCGATGTTTCAGCAGGTCAACTTGGTGGCTTGCCCGCAGTTCAAGGTCAACAAATTAACGCCACAATTACCTCTCAATCTAAATTAAAAACTGTTGAAGATTTTGAAAAAATAATTTTGCGAGTTAATAAAAATGGTGCGCAAGTTAGATTATCTAATGTTGCCAAAGTTGAGCTTGGATCACAAAGTTACAGCACTGTTGCCCGTTATAAAAGGCACCCTGCTGCTGGTATGGCGGTAATTTTAGCAAGTGGCGCTAATGCTTTAGACACTGCAAAATCAGTAAAAGAAAAAGTTGAAGAGCTTAAACAATTTTTACCAAAAGGTGTTGAAGTTATTTATCCACTTGATTCCACACCATTCATAAAACTTTCCATTAAAGGTGTTGTAATCACATTATTTGAAGCAATTTTCTTAGTGTTTTTAGTGATGCTGTTATTTTTACAAAACTTCCGCGCCACTTTAATTCCAACCATTGCCGTACCTGTTGTATTGCTTGGAACTTTTGCAATTTTATTTTCTTTTGGCTTCACCATCAACACTCTAACAATGTTTGCCATGGTTTTGGCAATTGGCTTGCTGGTTGATGATGCCATTGTTGTGGTAGAAAATGTTGAAAGAATTATTCATGAAGAAGGTTTGTCACCCATTGATGCAACCCGCAAATCAATGAAACAAATTACAGGGGCGTTAGTTGGTATCGCTTTAGTTCTTTCGGCAGTATTCGTGCCAATGGCTTTTTTTGGTGGATCAGCTGGGGCAATTTATCGCCAATTTTCCATCACAATAGTATCAGCAATGGTGCTTTCAGTTTTGGTTGCCTTGATTTTATCGCCATCTTTATGCGCCACAATTCTTAAAGGAAAAGAAGAAGAAAATTCTTTATCTAACCATAAATATTTAGCTCTCTTCAACAGCAATTTAGAAAAAGCCCGCAACTTTTATACCAACAGCATCAATAAAATTATCAAAAGTTTGGTAAGATTTTTTATGATTTACATTGTGATGATTGGCGGACTTGTCTTTTTATTCGTCAGAATGCCAACTTCATTTTTACCAACTGAAGATCAAGGTACCATGTACTTAATGGTTAACACTCCAAGCGGATCAACACTTGAAAGAACTTCTGAAAGTTTGAAAAAAGTGGAGGATTATTTTTTAGAGGCAGAATCTAAAAATGTTGAACATTTATTTACAGTTGCTGGCTTTAGTTTTGCTGGCAGCGCGCAAAATTCTGGATTTGGTTTTGTTGGATTAAAAGATTGGGATGAAAGAAAGCGCGCTGATCAAAGCGTACAAGCCATTTCTGGTCGCGCCATGGGAGCTCTTAGCCAAATTAAAGATGCTTTTGTATTTACTTTTTTTCCGCCACCAATTCGTGAACTTGGCAATGCCTCAGGTTTTGATTTACAGCTTCTTGATCGCGCTGGTTTGGGGCATGATGCTTTAATGTTGGCTCGTAATCAATTGCTTGGAATGTCTGCTAAAAACCCCTTACTAATTGGCGTTAGACCAAATGGTTTGGAAGATGTGGCACAATATAAAGTTGATGTAAATTATGAAAAAGCCAGCGCACTTGGCGTTTCAATTTCAGATATTAATCAAACTTTGCAAACTTCTTGGGGCTCAACTTATGTGAATGATTTTTTAGATCAGGGCAGAATTAAAAAAGTTTATTTGCAAGCAGAAGATAAATATCGCATGTCGCCAGATGATTTAGGAAAATGGTATGTCAGAAATAAAGATGGAAAAATGGTGTCTTTTGACAGCTTTGCCGCAGGTCACTGGACTTACGGCTCACCTAAATTAGAAAGATTTAATGGTATTTCTTCGGCAAATATTCAAGGCTCACCAATTCAAGGCGTAAGCTCTGGTGACGCAATTAGAGAAATGGAACAGATGATTAAAAAATTACCAGCGGGAATTGATTATGCTTGGTCAGGATTATCTTATGAAGAAAAATCATCAGGGTCACAAACTTTGACGCTTTATGCTTTGTCGCTAATTGTGGTATTTTTATCTTTGGCAGCACTTTATGAAAGTTGGTCAATTCCATTTTCAGTAATTTTAGTAGTGCCTTTTGGTATCTTCGGAGCCCTGTCTTTTTCAACTTTATTCGGCATGAGCAACGATGTATATTTTCAAGTTGGTCTTTTAACCACCATTGGTCTTTCTGCTAAAAATGCCATTTTGATTGTTGAATTTGCTAAAAGACTTTATGACGACGGACATGATATTGTTGAATCAACATTAATTGCCACTAAACAACGATTCAGACCAATTTTAATGACTTCTATGGCATTCATGCTTGGAATTACTCCATTGGCTTTAGCATCTGGCGCAGGATCAGCAAGTCAAAGAGCAATTGGAATTAGCGTGATGGGCGGAATGTTTGCTGCAACATTTATTGCCACTTTATTTGTACCAATGTTTTTTGTGTTGGTGCAGAGATTATTTAAGAAAGATGAAAAAAAATCATGAAAATAAGAAATTTACTAACCACATTATCAATCATTCTTTTAGCCTCTTGCACATTAGTGCCAAAATATAAAACACCAACAACACCAGTTACACTTCAAACAAGTGCCAACCCAAGCAAAACAAAAATAACCACCATTCCCTGGAAAGAATTTTTTAAATCACCAGAATTACAAAACATCATTCAACTTGCCCTTGATAATAATCGCGATTTAAAAATTGCAAATTTGAAAATTGAAGCAGCTCAAGAAACTCACAATGTTACTCGAGCAAATTTATTGCCAAATATTAGCGCCATAGGGTCAAAAACTCAACAGGGCGTTCCCAGTGCCTTTGCTGCCTTCACACCTAAAACTCAATACAGAGCCAACCTTTCTCTTGCCTCTTATGAGCTTGATTTTTTTGGTCGTTTAAGAAGTTTAAAAAAATCTGCTCTGGAAGATTTTTTAGCCACTAAAGAAGCTAAAAATATTACTGAAATTTCTCTTATCGCTGAAACTGCTAACACTTATGCGCAATTTTTATCAGATAGTAAAATTTTAGAAATTGCTGCTTTAGCCGTTGAAGCTCATCAGCAAAAATATAATTTTACAAATTCTAAATATAATAATGGCGTTGCTTCAAAGCTTGATTTTCTTTATGCAAAAACTTTGCTTGAAAAAGCCAAAATGAACAAAGCAAATTACGAAAAAATTGTTAGTAAGGATAAAAGCACTTTGATGCTTTTGACGGGAGTTTTTGATGAAAAATTATTACCACTTCAAGCTTCTCTTGATGATATTGAAATAAACGAAAATTTACTGGAATTTTTACCCTCAGACACCTTGCTTTCAAGACCAGATATCAAGCAAGCTGAACATAAATTAAAAGGTGCCAATGCCAATATTGGCGCAGCAAGAGCAGCATTTTTTCCCTCCATTACTTTAACTGGAAGTTATGGTTATGGCTCACAAGATTTCTCAAATTTATTTAATTCAAAAACTTGGTCTTTCACTCCACAAATTAACTTACCAATCTTTAGTGGTGGCAGAGGTTTTGCTAATTTAAATATTTCTCATATCAGAAAAAAAATTGAAATTGCCAATTATGAAAAAGCCATTCAAACCGCTTTTAAAGAAGTACTAGATCAGCTTGCCACCAGACAAATAATAGAAAATAACCTTAAGTCATCTGAAAATATTTTTAAGACTCAGGAAAATTATTACAAGCTGTCAAAATTGAAATATGAAGTTGGAACCAGTGCTGCTGATAATATGTTAAATGATAATTTGTTGCTACTGTCAGCGCAGCAGGATTTTACAGATATTAGAAAAGAGTATATTGCGAATTTGATAAACTTGTACAAGGTTTTGGGTGGTGGTAGTGAGGTTGTGGAGTAAAGTGTAAGTCAGAATTTGTGTTATCTACCGCCCCTAACCCCTCCTTATCAAGGAGGGGAACTAAACCGAACTCATAAATAACTTCTCTCCTTGATAAGGATGGTGATTAAAACGAACTCGGAGCATTTCCCCTCCTTGATAAGGAGGGGTTAGGGGCGGTAGATAACGCACATTCATACTAAAAATTATCTACAAAATCTCTGCCACCGCAATTCTATGAACTTTCGCAGCATCATCCAAAAGCAACAAATTCCCATCTCCATCAATATCCTGAAACACCCCAACCTCACCACTTGACAACTTAACCTCCTCACCAATTTTATAAGCATTATTTTTCCATTTCTGCCTAATCACAGAAAATCCAAACTGCCTATATTGCTCTTCATAAGCCAAAAAAACATTCTCAAACTTCTGCAAAAAATCTTCCTTCAAAATTCCATAATCAACCAAAGAAACCGCATATTCAGGGCAAGAAACTAAATTCACCCCAACCCCAATCACCAAATTATTCACATTATTAATTTTCTGAAACTGCAATAAAATTCCTGCTAATTTTTTTTGATTCAAAATTATATCATTAGGCCATTTATATTTGGTTTCAATGCCATAAAGCCTTAAAACATCACCAATTGCGCAAGCAGTAAGAAAAGAATAATTTGCAACAGCATCAGAATTTTTGGGCTGTAAAATCAAAGAAAAATAAAGATTGCCTAAAGGAGATTCCCAACTCCGATCAAGCCTTCCCCGACCCTTACTTTGCGAATTAGCAGAAATAATAAAATGGTTGAAGGCTTTATTTTGTTTAACCAACTCAAAAGCTAAATCATTGGTGCTTTCAACTTGATTAAAATTTAATATCGTAAAATTACCTATCACAATAAAGCCCCTTGGTTTCAATCCTTATTAATACTATCATAGCTTTCTATGAATTGTTATTGTATCAGTTGTTATTTTTGATGCTTTTTCTGGTCCACCCTCTTTACTACCGGGTGATACTACTGGGCTTGGCACTTCTGGTTTCTTGGTACCGGGTGATTCTGATCTTAACACTTTTTCTTGTTTCTTTTTAGGAGAAGCACTTTTATTAAATGCTGTATTACGTTTATAATATTTAGCAATACTTTTCCTAAATTCCTCAGATGCTTCTGGTCTACCCTCTTCACTAGCGGCTGATGATGCTGTTCTTGGCACTTCTTTTTCTGGTTTCTCGGTACCTGTTCTTTTCACTTCATTATCAGGATTAGTTCCAGTAAATAACTCTTCAGCATGATGTGTATCATAATCAAAACATTGATCAGAAGGTATACCATAATCAAGACCATCCTTTTGTTCTTTTGCGTTTGGAGTTTTAGGTTTTTCTCTTTCATCACTAGTTCCAGTAAATGGCTCATTATATTCATTATAAATAGGATTAGTTCCAGTAAATGGCTCATTATATTCATTATAATAAATACCATCAAAATAAAGATCATCATCCCCTAGCCTAACACTTGATTCTGGAGCTTTTAAAGGACCTAAAGCTATCCTTTCCCCTTCATAACTTAAATTTCCCATAAAGTGTTGTAAAAAATTCATA